>CAUAGV010000004.1 GCA_958428675.1 uncultured Collinsella sp. | reverse complement strand
CACTGTCGCCTTTGGCGGCATGAACCTGCCCATGGCGATGACCGCGATGATGGGCCTATCCACCATGGACCTCGATTCCCTCAAGCAGATGATGCTGCAAGAGGGCAAGAACGGCATGTCCGAGCTCGTGATCCCCACCGATGATGGCGAGGATGACGAGGACGACGATATCTAGGCCCAAGAGCCAAACCGTGTGAGATGGGGCGCGGCGCCAAGTGCCGGCCCAAAACAGAAAGGGGAGAACGCAATGATTTCGTTCATCCGCATCGACGACCGTATGATCCATGGCCAGACCGTCACCCGTTGGTCACTCGAGTATCCCTGCGACGGCCTGATTGCCGTCAACGACGCCGCGGCATCCAACCCGGTGCTCAAGGAGGCCTACCGCAGCGCTTCGCAGAAGAAGACTTTCGTATGGACCAAGGAGCACTTCAAGGAGGTCGCGCAGAAGGCTCTCGACAGCGAGACGCAGTACTTCCTGATCACCAAGAACCCGCAGGATATGAAGGAGCTGCTGGTCGACTTTGGCTTTAAGCCCGGCATGAACCACGTCGTCGTCGGACCCTGCAACGATCGCCCCGGTGCGACCAAGCTCGGCAACAACCAGTCGATCACGCAGGAAGAGGCCCAGGCGCTCGAAGACCTCACCAACGCCGGCTATGAGGTCGAGTTCGCCCTCATCAAGGAGAAGTCCATCGGTACCTGGCCCAAGTTCCGCGGCCAGTTTGGTTTCTAAGCAAACGCTTCGCAGCATTTTGGTCCTAACGGTCCCACGAGGAGGGACTGAGGAATAAAGAAAGGGGAAAGCATGACTATCAATGCGTTCCAAGCCGCGCTGTTCGGCCTGTTCGCCTGCCTGGCCTCGATGCCCGGCATGGGCGGCACGACGTTCGGCAACTACACCCTGGGCCGTCCTCTGGTCGCAGGTCTCGTCGTCGGCATCATCATGGGCGACATCCAGTCCGGCATCTTGGTCGGCGCCGCCATCCAGGTTGTCTACATCGCCCTCGTGACCCCGGGCGGAACCGTCTCCGCCGACGTCCGCGCCGTTTCCTACATCGGCATTCCTCTGGCGATCCTGGCCATCAAGGCGCAGGGCATCGACCCGGGTTCGACCGAGGCCGCCGGCATGGCTGCTTCCCTCGGTGCCGCCGTGGGTACGCTCGGCACCGTCCTGTTCTATGGCACCGCGACCATCAACCTTGTGTGGCAGGGCATGGGCTGGAAGTGGCTCGAGAAGGGTGACCTGCACAAGCTCTACCTCGTCGACATGGTCCTGCCTTGGATCGGCCACATCCTGTGTTCCTTCATCCCGACGTTCATCATCACCATGGGCGGCGCCAACATGGTCGACCTCATGAAGACCTACATGCCCATGGACGGCATCGCCATGAAGACGCTGTTCACCGTCGGCTCGCTGCTGCCCACCGTCGGTATCGCCATCCTGCTCAAGCAGGTCATCTCCAAGCCCACGGACTTCCTGACCTTCTTCTTCGGTTTCACCCTGTCCGCCGTCATGGGCTGCAACCTGATCGCTGCCGCCGGTATCGGCTGCTTCTTCGCCCTGGTCCACTACGAGATCGTCTCGCTCAGGATCGATATGGAGAACGCCCCCAAGGCCGCTATCGCCTCGAGTTCTGATGAGGAAGAGGAGGACATCTAATGGCAGAGAAGAAACTCTCCAAGAAGACCCTGAGCAAATCGTTCCGCAACTGGGCCTATGGCAACCTGACCTGCTTCTCGCAGGAGCACATGCAGACGTTCGGCTATCTGTGCGCCATGCTCCCGATCGTCGAGGAGCTGTATGAGGACAAGGAGCAGCAGAAAGAGGCTCTCCAGACCTACAGCGCCTTCTTCAACACCGAGCCGCAGATCGGCACCATGGTCGTCGGTATCACCGCTGGCCTCGAGGAGGCCCGCGCTAACGGTGAGCCCGTCGACGACGATGCCATCAACGGCATCCGCGCTGGCCTCATGGGCCCGCTCGCAGGCCTCGGCGACTCCCTGATCGTCGGTACACTGATCCCGATCCTGCTCGGTATCGCCCTCGGCCTTTCGACCGGTGGCTCTCCGCTCGGCGCGATCTTCTACATCGTGGTGTGGAACGCGCTCATGTACTTTGGCATGAAGTTCGCCTACAACTCCGGCTACGAGCTGGGTGGCAAGGCGGTCGAGGCCCTCGTCGGCCCCAAGGCCAAGGCCCTGCGCGAGTCCATCGTCATGGTCGGCACCATGGTTATCGGCGCCGTTGCCGCAACCTGGGTCTCCATCACCTGCAGCCCCAACCTCACGCTGCCCGGCGGTGGCGCGTTCCAGGATACGCTCGACGGCGTGTACCCCAAGCTCCTGCCGCTGCTGTTCACCGTCTTCTGCTGGTACATGATGACCAAGAAGAAGGTCAACCCCATCGTCATGATGCTGATCCTGGTCGTTATCGCCTTCGTGGGCGTGCTCATCGGCTTCTTCGACCCTGCCCTGAGCTACTAGCCTCACATCCCAGTCCCTTGTGAAGGGTCGTGCGGACCTGTTTCGCACGGCCCTTTTTGGACGGCGCCGTCCTTCAAGGGCAATATGGCCCGCGACCTCCATCGCCTTACACGAAACCCGCTATATTGCTCTTGAAAGATGACGCACACGACACAACCGTACGCCCAGGTGGCGTGGCCTGCTAAAGGAGGACCTATGCACGAGAAGCATGGACACGACCTTTCCAAGGAGGAGCTCGTCAAGGAGGCCAAGCTCCAAACCGATGCCATCCAGCGCCTCAACGTGTGGCTGAGGTTGGGCTACTCCCTGGTTGCCGTGGGGTTCTTGGTCGGAATGTGGGGCATGCAGGGTGGCCCCAACTGGGGTGTTCCGCTCGGCATCGCGTGTTTGGTGATCGGTGTGCCCATGTCGATCATCCTCAAGGTCGGCACGAACAACGCAAAGAAGAATGTCGAGCGTATGCTTGCCGCCGCAGGTGTGGATGTTGATGAGCTTATGGGGCGCAAGAGCGAATCGTAGCCATCGGATCGAGACGGTGGGGTATAATCAATTTTTGTTGCGAGTGGCAACTAAAGACGAGATATAGCGCTAAAGGTTTGACTGGCTGTGGATTACGACGAGGTAGCAAGAAAACTGATTGTATATTCGCGCTCCCTTGCAAAGGGTTCGCTGAGCGCGGCCGGTGGCGCCAATGTGGGCGAGACGCCGGTCCTGCAATATCTTTCGAGCGCCGATGGAGACGTGATTCCGTCCGAGATTGCCAAGAAGCTCGGTTTTAGCCGTGCGCGCATGTCGCATATCCTCGATTCGCTTGAGACCAAGGGCTATGTCACACGTCGCCCCGATCCTTCGGACCGCCGTCGCGTGCTGGTGAGTGTTACCGAGTCCGGGCGCGACTATGCAGCTAAAAAGAATGCAGAGAGCGTGGCGCTGCTCTCCAACCAGCTCTCCTCGCTCGGCGAGCATGACGCTAAGGAACTCGTGCGCATCCTCAACAAGGCCTACAGCCTTACCTACGACGTTGACGATTATCTCGATAATCTGTAAGAGCGGGCCGGCTGAGGTAATCGAGCCCGACGGGGTACGCCGGTGCGTGTGTCCCCCAAGAGGGCCGCGGCCCTCGCTTTACCGGAGCGATCTGAGGACTCGCGTCTTTCGCTTCGGACTGCTGTGCAGGGTCAATCAGGCGAAGAACTCACCCGTGTCGGGTTTGCGATAACTTGGCGAACATTATTACGCGAAATCTAGGATTTCTCAAAAACGCGAAGTAGATGATATATTGTACTTCGCGTTTTTGAGTTAATCTTAATTTTGCGAAGTGGGCCGGGTTCCTATATCTATCCGGACGAGCGGATGAGATTTTCCTACATTACGGATGTGCTCGAAACGCTTATCCTGCGTGACATCAGGCAAAAATATCGCATACGCAACGCGGAGCTTGGAACGAAAAAGCTCGATCCTTTGCGCCGGATTCGAGACGCCTATCCTAAGTGCATCATCGCCCGGACTGGCCACGAAACGACCGACTGGGACGGTATCAAGGTCATCGATCTTGCGCATTGGCTCATGGGTGAATCAGACGAATTGATCTTCTAGCGCGCGATGGCGTGGGTTGAAATAATCGAGCGAGGATTTTGTCCCGCGGGGAGGCTGATGCGGCTCTCTTCGCGGGACTTTTTGCTCGCTCGATCGAATTCTATTCTTGAAAAGCTGCCCATCACCCCTCCCATAAACCTCTCATTCAAACAAAATTCAGCCAACGTATGTCATAGCAATCCCCGGTAGGTCCCCGGGTGCCCCGCGGCGCGCTGGGTTATTTATCTGAGCGACTTTGCGAAGCAAGGGGAGCGAAGATAAAAACCCAGCCCGCCGCGGGGCACCCGGGGACCGCAGGGACGGGAGCAGCTATACTACTCTCAGTAGTTAAGGGTCGCGGATTCGCTGCGTCACCGCTCTCAACAGGAGGTCTATGTTTATGGCAGATCAAAAGCCGGTTGTCGGGATCATCATGGGTTCTAAGTCCGATCTGGGCGTTATGGAAGGCTGCACCGCCGAGCTCGAGGCGCTGGGTGTGCCCTATGAGCTCGTGATCGCGAGCGCGCACCGCACGCCGGCGAAGGTCCACGAGTGGGCTTCGACTGCTGCCGATCGCGGCATCAAGGTGATTATCGCCGCCGCCGGCAAGGCCGCTCACTTGGGTGGTGTCGTGGCTGCCTTTACGCCGCTGCCGGTTATCGGCGTGCCTATGAAGACGAGTGACCTGGGCGGTATGGACTCGCTGCTGTCGATGGTGCAGATGCCCTCCGGCGTGCCCGTGGCCTGCGTTGCCATCAACGGCGCCAAGAACGCCGCCATTTACGCCACGCAGATTCTGGGTGCTTGCGACCCCGAGTACCGCAAGGTTATCGAGAAGATGAAGCAGGAGATGGCTGACGCCTAAGCGTTCCGCCGTTTCACCGCAGTATAAGGAGAGCCATGTCCGATTATCAGGGAAAACGATTCAAGGCTTCTCAGATTCCCGATCCGTCGAAGCCGGGTGCTGCCCATGCGGCGCAGCAGGGTCGGACATCCTCTCCTCAGCAGCCGCGCGCGCCGCGCCCCGTGACACCGGCGACGCATCGTCGACAGGACACGCCGGCCGCATATCGTTCTTCGTCTTATAGCTCCGCTAAGAAGCCGCCCCGGTCTTCATCACATGCCGCGCCGTCGGATTGCACCGAGCCGCCGCGCAAAAAGCGCCGCTCCATTATTCCCATTCTGCTCATCATCATCGGTATCGGCCTGATTGTCGCCGCCGCCGCTATTTTTATTAATGCCCAGATTGGCTATAAGCAGGCGAGCGATTCGTATCAGAAAATCGAGAAGCAATATGTAAGCGATAAGGACGCCAGCGGCGTGCCGATTATCGACTTTGATGCGCTTGCTCAGACGAACCCCGAGATTGTGGGTTGGATTTACGCGCCCGGCACCAACATCAACTATCCCGTCGTGCAGACCAACAACAACTCCAAATACCTCAACACGCTGTTTGACGGTACGGCTAACGCGTCCGGTGCCATCTTCTTGGATAGCGACGACACCGCGCCGGGCATGGTGGATCAGCAGACCACGATCTACGGCCACCATATGAACGATGGGTCGATGTTCAACGTGATTTCGGACACCACCGACCAAGCGACGTTCGATAGCATCGAGTACGTGTATTACATCACGCGCGATGCAACGTATAAGCTGCGTCCGCTGGCGACCAAGGTCGTTGAGGATACGTACTCCAAGGCGCGCACGCCCAATTTTGAGGGCGACGACGGGCTCAAGAACTACCTGTCCGAGATGCTCGACGGTGCCTCTGCCGTGGCGAGCGATGCCACCGATCGTGCCGCTTCGGCAACCAAGGTCGTAACGCTTGTGACCTGTCGTTCGTTATCGCTGAGCAACACGCGTGCCGTCATGGTGCTCACGCCGGTCGAGGAATAAGTTGTTCGAGAGTAGCTAAAAAAGCCCCGTTCCAAATTGGCTACTCGACGACGGTAAGGGAGAAATGATGCTCGAGAATGGCAAAACGATGCCTTCGATTGATGCTTGGCTGCGTGAGGCCAAGGCCGATTCGTCGGGACCTGCGTGCGGTATGTATCTGACGCATAACGGTGTGGTGCGCGCGACGCCCAAGTCCGAGGCGCGCGGTGTCGAGACCGATGGCGTGGCGCCGGGCCACAAGGTGGGCGGCATGGTGTTTGGCTACGACGCCAGCAAGGTACAGGCTGCTATCGAGGCCACGCGCGCGATGCCGGGTATCGGCTATGTGCGCGTGTGGCTGGCAAGCGGCGAGCTTGCCGTAGGTGACGACATCATGCTCGTGCTTATCGGCGGGGACATTCGCCCACACGTGGTCGATGCGCTGCAGGCGCTCGTTGGCACCATCAAGAACGAATGCGTGAGTGAGGTCGAGCGCGAGGCATAGAGGATTGCGTCGATAGAAGGATCGTTTATAAAAATGCCCACCGGTACGTGTGATACCGGCGGGCATTTTGCGTTTTGGGCGCGGTGAGCGCTACACGCGCGTCGCATCCTTGGGACTCATGGTCATGCTCTGGAAGCGGTTTTCCATGTATTCGTTATCGAAGTGCTCTCCGTAGAACTGTGCGACGGGAATGTCCGGCTCCGTGCCGTTAACGCGCTGGTACCAGTAGTCGAGCGACTGCAGCGTCATGACGCCGTCGACCAGCATGATAACGGTAAAGATGACGGTGGCCGAGTAGCGGCTCTTCCAGGGGATCTTGTTGATAAGCTTAAGCAGCCTCGGCAGCAGCAGCTTGATCCAGATGAGACCGCCCAGGCCCCACAGGCAGGCGAAGCCCGTGCAGGTGCGTCCGCCCGTGAGGACCACGAGCGGATCGGGCAAACCGAACAGCGTTATGTGCGAGTAGCTCCACGAGACCACGCCAAACGCGGTCTGCATAAACCAGCCCACGAACACCTCAAAGCTGGCGCCGAGCAGGGCGCTCACCAGGAAAATGATGATGGGGTTCTTTTTGTAGAAGCGGTTAAGCACCATGGTCATGAGCACGGCGCCAAATCCGTAGATGGGGCTGAAGGGGCCAAACAGCATGCCGGCGCGGTTCTGATAGACGCCCGGGTCGTCGACCGTCATGTGCCAGATGTCCTCGGCGATCAGGCCGAGTATGCAGCAGACAAAGAACACCCAGAACAGGTTGAAGTAGTTGAGCTTGATGTAGCCCTCGCCGGTTTCATCGCGGCCGAGCATGCCCTCGGCGGCGGCGTCGCGGTCGAGCATCTCCTGCAGGCGGCGCTGCAGTTCGCGCTCCTGACGCAGCGTGGGGTCGACGGTTGCCGAAAGTGCAACAAGGATGCCGAGCTGGATCGCGGGACGCAGCAGGAAGGGCCCGATGCCCTGGAGCATCACGTCGACCAAAAGCTCGACGACGGTGAATGCAATAAGGATGTAGGACAGGCGGGCGGCGTTGCGGCGCTGGTTTTTGATAAGGTCCAGGCCAAAGATGATTAGGATGACGGCACTTGCCGCAGAGAGCATGATGCCGGCGACGATAAGGCCGACTGCGACGAGCGTGTTGTCGCCGAGCTTTTCGGTGGCGTTGCCGTTAACAAGTGCCGTGATGACCTGCCACATAAAGGCAGCGACCGACGGGAGCGTGCCCACGCCGGAAAGGATGCACAGGACGGCGTACACCTTAATGATGAGGGGGATCTTCTTGACCTCCGTGGCGCTGGGGACGCTGGGGTCGAGTTCGTTTCGATCCATACAGAACCTTTCTCGCTTTGTTGTAGGTTATAAGGATACGCCGCCGACCTGCCAAAAGACAGGACGAACGTCCCAATTGCAACTTTGTAATCCCCAACGGCGGACGCGGCGGCCATCTGGGGGCGCGGGCACTTACGCTGGACAGACCGATAAAATGTTTGGCAACAAAACTGATTATTAGCTCGGTGGGCTTTTAAAAAGCGCTGCTCATGCGCTGGGGAGCACGTCGCGCCGTGCGTATAATAAGGCGGGTAACGCCAAAAATACGAGGCTCTGAGGGGATACCATGTCTCAAGAAACCATCCGCGCGGCCGAGCGTGCCGCGGGACAGGTGAACACCATGTCGACGTATGATCCGGACTCCGACCAGCTGCATGAGGAATGTGGCATTTTCGGCGTATGGGCGCCCGATCGCGACGTGGCTCGACTGACGTACTTTGGTCTGCGTGCGCTGCAGCACCGTGGCCAGGAATCGGCTGGAATCGCCGTGGGTGACGGCGGCACGGTTATGGTCCGCAAAGATCTGGGCCTGCTCGACCGCGTATTCTCCAACGCCGACCTGTCGACGCTCTCCGGCCAGCTGGCCGTGGGTCATGTGCGCTATGGCACCGCCGGTGCCAAGAGCTGGGAAGCCTCTCAGCCGCACCTCTCTACCATCAATAGCGTCATTATCGCGCTCGCGCACAACGGCACCCTCGTCAACACCGACGAGCTGCGCCGTCAGCTGATCGAGCTGGGTGTGCCGTTCCTCTCCAATTCGGATTCCGAGGTTGCGACCAAGCTTATCGGCTACTTTACCCAGCGTACAGGCCATCTGCGCGAGGGCATTCGCAAGACCATGGAGCTCGTGCGCGGCGGCTACGCCATGACGCTCATCAACGAGCAGGCGCTCTACGCATTCCGCGATCCGCACGGCATTCGCCCGCTCGTGCTGGGCAAGCTGGTGGACGAGGGTCTGGACCAAGCCGATGCCGCAGCCGTTTCGCAGCTGCCGTCGCAGGACGGCGCCGCGACGGTTGACTCCGCCGTCCGTGTCACGCGCGCCGGCGGCTGGGTCGTTGCGTCCGAGACCTGCGCACTCGACATCGTGGGCGCCGAGTACGTCCGTGACGTCCGTCCCGGCGAGATCTTGCGCATCAGCGCCGAGGGCCTGGTATCCGAGCAGGGCGTGCCTGCAGCCGAAGAGCCCGCCAACTGCATCTTTGAGCAGGTCTACTTTGCCCGCCCCGACTCCATCATGAACGGCAAGAGCGTCTATGCCTGCCGTTACGACATGGGTCGCCAGCTGGCACACGAGGAGCCCGTCGAGGCCGACCTGGTCATCGGCGTGCCCGACTCCGGCCTGCCGCCCGCGGAGGGGTATTCGCACGAGAGCGGTATTCCCTTTGGCGAGGGCCTTATCAAGAACCGCTACGTGGGCCGTACGTTTATCGAGCCTACGCAGGAGTTGCGCGCCATGGGCGTGCGTATGAAACTCAACCCGCTGCGCGACAATATCGAGGGCAAGCGCCTGGTCGTCATCGACGACTCCATCGTGCGCGGCACCACCATGGTGCAGCTCGTCAAGATGCTGCGCAACGCCGGCGCCAAGGAGATTCACATCCGCATCAACTCGCCCGAGGTCATTTGGCCGTGCTTCTACGGTATCGATACCGACGTGCAGTCGCAGCTTATCAGCGCCAACAAGACGGTCGACGAGATTTGCGAGTATATCGGCGCCGATTCGCTGGCCTTCCTTTCGGTCGAGGGCCTGCTTAAGGTCATGCCCAAGGGCGGCTACTGCGACGCGTGCTTTACCGGCCGCTATCCCGTGGCGATTCCCGAGAGCTTTGGCCGCGACAAGTTTATGGAGGGCTTTAAGCCCCGCAACCTGGACAAGCCGCTGTACTTTGACGACGACGCCGTGGTCGAGAAATACGACGACCGCAGCTGGGAAGAGGAGCACGGCGAGGCCTAAAACCTGCCATATGGGGACAGGTATATTTTGGTAGGTTTTACCTGCTGTTTTGTTGATATGACGGCGGGTGCTGTTATGGCACACGCCGAAATGAACGCAATTATGAGCACCGTTTGGCGCCCGCGCGGCGCCACGGTAGTGGGAGAGGAAGGCTCAGATGAGCGACAGCAAGCATGTGACGTACGAGGACGCCGGCGTCGATACCGCCGAGGGCGGTCGCGCCGTCGACGCGATTAAGCAGATGGTCAAGGATACCAACCGCCCCGAGGTTATCGGCGGTATCGGTGGCTTTGGCGGCCTGTTCTCGGCCGCCGCGCTTAAGGATATGGAAGACCCGATCCTGATCAGCGGTACCGACGGCGTGGGCACCAAGCTCGTGCTCTCCCAGATCATGGACCGTCACGAGACGGTGGGCCAGGACCTGGTCGCTATGTGCGTCAACGACATTCTGGCTTCGGGCGCCGAGCCGCTGTTCTTCCTGGACTACGTTGCCATCGGTCACATCGAGGCCGAGCACATGGCAAAGATCATCAAGGGTGTGGCCGACGGCTGCAAGCTCGCGGGGTGCGCGCTCGTGGGCGGCGAGATGGCCGAGCACCCGGGCGTCATGGCTCCGGCCGATTACGACCTCGCCGGCTTTACCGTGGGCGTCGTCGACCGTCCCAAGATGCTCGATCCCGCGAACGTTCGCCCGGGCGATGTGATCCTGGGCCTGCCTTCCACCGGCGTGCACTCCAACGGCTACTCGCTCGTGCGCAAGGTCATTGGCGTCGACGGCATCAAACCGGGCACGCCCGAGGCCGCCGCTAAGGCCGAGGAGCTGAGCCGTCCGCTCGAGGAGCTCGGCGGTGCATCGCTGGCAGACGCCCTGCTGGCCCCCACGCGCATTTATGTGAAGCCGATTCTTGAGCTGCTGCGCGGCGGCGCCAACGTGCATGCTATCGCCCACATCACCGGCGGCGGTATTACCGAGAACCTCAACCGCGCGCTTGCCGACGACGTTGACGCCGTGGTCACCCGCAACGGTGCCGAGATGGGCTGGGACGTTCCGCCCGTCATTACCTACGTGTCGCGCCAGGCCGAGCTTGCGCCCAACGAGGCTTGCAAGACCTTCAACATGGGCGTCGGCCTGTGCCTGATCGTCGCCCCCGAGGACGAGGCTGCCGTGACCGAGGCTCTGGTCGCGCTGGGCGAGAAGCCGTTCCGCGTGGGCGAGTGCGTCGAGGGCTCCGGTGAGGTCGTGTACTCCGATGAGCGCTAACGAGCGGATGACTGCCGCCGAGGGCCTGGGCTTTGTGCCCTACACCCGTCCGACCGGCACCGATACGGCCGAGCCGCTTAAGATTGGCGTGCTTATCAGCGGCTCGGGTACCAACCTGCAGGCGCTGATCGACCTAATCGCCGCCGGCAAGCTCAACGCCTCGATTGAGCTCGTGGTGTCGAGCCGTCCTTCGGCCAAGGGCCTACAGCGCGCCGAGCGTGCGGGCATCCAGACGCTCACGCTGTCCAAGGATGTCTATGCCGACCCCATCGCGGCTGACGAGATCATCGCGCATGAGCTGCTCGAACGTGGCTGCGAGTACGTGGTGATGGCCGGCTATATGCGCATGGTGCACACGCCGCTGCTGGCGGCGTTCCCCAATCGCGTGGTCAACCTGCATCCGGCGCTGCTGCCGAGCTTTACCGGTGCCCATGCGATTGACGATGCGTTTGCGCGTGGCGTCAAGGTGACCGGCGTGACCGTGCACTTTGCCAACGAGATTTACGACAACGGCCCCATCATCGCCCAGCGTGCGCTGGCTGTCGAGGAAGGCTGGGACGTCGACACGCTCGAGGAGCATATCCACGCGATTGAGCACGTGCTGTATCCCGAGGTCGTGCAGATGCTCGCCGACGGCCGCGTCCACGTGCTGGAGAGCGGCAAGGTCGCAATTGACGCGCCTCGCGGCTAGCGGTGCACAGTACAATTTAGTTGAGTGGTCAGGGTGGTCATTGGCGCCAAGGCGCGCGTGGCCACCTTTTGTTTTGGGTAGTCATCGGGGACGTTCTTAAATGACTAGTCGTTTAAGAACGTCGCAGGTGACTAGGTGAGAGAGGTGAGCGCATGGCGGATAACGAAGCGCTGTTTACGCCTGAGCTGGTGTTTTTTGATTGGGAGTGTGCGACGCCGGGTGAGGTGTTTGCGCAGCTCGAGAGTGAGCTTGCTCCGCGCGGCTACATTGCCGACGGTTGGCTCGACGCCGTTCGCACGCGCGAGGATGCCTATCCCACGGGTCTTGCCATGCCGGCGGCAAACATTGCCATTCCGCATACCGATCCGGGGTTTGTGGCCAAGCCCTATATCGCGGTGGTGAAGCCCGCCGCGCCCGTGACATTTAACGCTATGGCTGGCATGGGCGCTCCGGTGCCGGCGCAGATCGTCATCAATCTGGGCATCGCCGAGCCGGGCGGCCAGGTCGAGGCCCTGCAGGCGCTCATGAATATCTTTATGGATGCCGACGCCGCGGCCGACGTGCTCGGCCAGACCACGCCGCAGGGCATGGTCGACGCCATCCGCCGCCACTTCTAAGGTGGGGCTAAGCCGGCACTTGGGGACTGTCCCTAACTGCCGGCAGAAAAGGAACGTCCCTAACTGCCGGCTGCCAGAGCTGTCCCCTTTGCACCAAAATGGTGCAGATTAACCTGTCCCCAATGCACCAAGCGTGCCGCGGGGGCTGCGTTGTGACACAATGGCGTTTGTTCGATTCGTTATGCGAAAGGCCAACTATGGCAAATAAGAAAAAGAACCCCGCACCCGAGCCGACGCCCGAGCAGCAGGCTCGCGCCGCCTCCAGCTCTCGCAAGAAGCAGCGCAAGACCCGCGTGTCCAAGACCGTCAAGATCGTTCTGGTGGTCATCGGCGTGCTGGCGATGTTGCTTTCCGTCTCGGCCATGGCGTGCTCCGGCCTTATGTCGCAGGCCGAGGACACCTCGGGCTACAAGCTGACCGGCGGTGTTGCTGCTACCATCAACGGCACCAACCTCACCGAGGACACCGTGACCAAGCAGATCATGAGCATGCGCACGTCCTACGGCTACACCAAGGACAAGGACTGGGCGCAGTATCTGGTCGACAACGACCTCACGCCCAAAAAGTACCGCAAGCAACTTATCGACTCCTACACGCAGCAGATTCTGCTTCAACAGGCGCAGAAGGAGAACGGCGTGACGGTGTCGGACGAGGAGATCGAGAAGGCCTGGAAGGACGCGTGCAAGAGCGCGGGCGGTGCCAAGGCCTTTAAGAAGACCCTTAAGACCTACGGCTACACCGAGGACACCTACAAGGACTCGCTCAAGGAGAGCCTGGCGCAGCAGAAACTCAAGGATGCCGTCGCGCCCACGAGCAAGCCCAAGGACAGCGAGATCGTCGATTACATCAACGAAAACCTGTCCAGCTACAACGACGCCCGCCGCTCGTCGAACATCCTGATCAAGGTTGATTCCGATGCTTCCGACGAGGACAAGGCTGCCGCCAAGGCCAAGGCGCAGGAGTGCCTGGACAAGATCAACTCCGGTGAGCTGAGCTTTGAGGACGCCGTTGAGCAGTACTCCGAGGACACCGGTTCCAAGGAAAAGAAGGGCGATGTGGGCTGGGATAAGCTCACCACCTTTGTCGACAGCTACCAGACGGCGCTCGAGGGGCTCAACAAGGGCGATGTGAGCGAAGTCATCGAGTCGACCTATGGTTACCACATCATCAAGTGCACCGACTACTTCCATGTCGATAATCAGGTTGATGACATCAACCAGGTGCCCAAGGCCATCAAAAAGTACGTCTCCAACGTGGTGAAGACGCAAGCGGCCAGCACCGCGTACAGCGAGTGGCTGGAGCAGTACAAGAAGGATGCCGACATCACCGTCAACCCCATGCCCAAAGACGTGCCATACAACGTCAGTCTGAAGGGCGTCACCAAGAGTTCGACCGACGATTCGTCGACGACTGAGTAATCATGGGGCGGTGCTCGCGCAAGTGCCGCCCACGCTATTAGAGAGGATTTGCAGATGACCAACGAAGAGCTGCAGAAGGAAATGATCGCCGCCATGAAGGCCAAGGACAAGGTTCGCCTGTCCATCATCCGTCAGGTCAAGGCCGAGGTGAAGAATATCGAGGTCAACGAGCGCCGCGACGTGACCGAGGAAGACGTCAACAGCATGATCAAGCGTCTGATTAAGCAGACGAGCGAGACGCTGGAGATGTCCATCAAGGCCGGCACCGACCAAGAGCGTACCGACAACCTGACCGAGCAGGTCAAGATTCTGGAGAGCCTGCTGCCCGCGCAGGTTTCGGGCGAGGAGCTCGAGGCTCTGATTGAGCAGGTCATCGCCGAGCTGGGCGCCACGTCCAAGAAGCAGATGGGCCAGGTCATGGGAGCACTCGGCAAGGCCACCGGCGGCAACTTCGACAAGCCGGCAGCGGCAAAGATCGTCGGCGCGAAATTGGCGTAAGTGCCGGCCGACACATAGTTGATGTTGGGGGGCGTGACCATTGCGGTCGCGCCCCTTTTTTGATGGCAGCTGAAGGGCACTCATTGGGGACAGACTTAAATGAGTACCCAATGAGTAGGTGATCATTTAAGGGTACTCATTTAAGGGTACTCATTTAAGTCTGTCCCCAATGAGTGCCCGAGTGCCCAATGAGTGGGTGGAAGATTGCGGGTTCTTTACGGGGATGTAGTGTGGGCTGCGGAAACGTGGTTCTTTCCGTACAATAGTTCAACTCGTGTAAACGCAGGGAAGGGACATTCATGGCAGACATGATCGAGATCAAGCATCTCAACAAGTACTTTGGCGACCTGCATGTGCTCAAAGATATCAACCTCACCGTCAAGCGCGGCGAGAAGCTCGTAATGATCGGGCCTTCCGGTTCGGGTAAGTCGACGCTCATCCGTTGCGTCGATTATCTGGAGGAGCCCACGTCGGGCGAGGTCATCATCGACGGTACGCCGCTCACCAAAAAGAATCACCTGGAGATGGCTCGCAAGTATAGTTCCATGGTGTTTCAGCAGTTCAACCTGTATCCCAACATGACGGTGCTGGGCAACCTGACGCTCGCGCCCATCAAGCTGCAAAAGAAGAGCAAGGAGGAGGCGACCGAGATCGCCATCGCCGCGCTCAAGCGCGTCGGCATGGCGCATAAGGCCGGCGAGTATCCGCAGAACCTCTCGGGTGGTCAGCAGCAGCGTATCGCCATCGCCCGCGCCCTGTGCACCAAGCAGCCCATCATCCTGTTTGACGAGCCGACCTCGGCGCTCGACCCCGAGATGGTCCAGGAGGTTCTGGACGTTATGATTGAGCTCGCGCAGGAGGACATCACCATGATCTGCGTGACGCACGAGATGGGCTTTGCGCGCCAGGTGGCCGACCGCGTCATCTTTATGGAGGACGGCCGCATCCTGGAGGAGGGTACGCCCGAGCACTTCTTCGATAACCCCGAGAACCCGCGCTGCCGCGAGTTCCTGTCCAAGATTCTGCACTAGGCGCGGTGATGGACATGACGGATATGACGAGGGCGGCCGTGTCGCGCCGTCACTTTTTGCAGCTGGCGGGCGCCGGCATGCTTGCGCTGACGGGGACCGCGCTTACCGGTTGCGGTAACTCTACCAGCGGCGAGGGCTCCGACAAGGGGTCCAAGCTTGCGGCCATTAAGTCGTGTGGTCATCTGAATGCCGGCGTCAAGAAGGACGTTCCCGGCTATGGCTATTACGACACCGCCAAGGGCCGCTTTGAGGGCATGGAAGTCGATTTGTGCTACCAGATCGCCGCTGCCGTCTTTGGCGTGAGCTACAAGGAGGCCCGCGCCCAGGAGCTTGTCGAGTTTACCGACGTAACGCCCAAGACGCGCGGCCCGCTGATCGATAACGGCCAACTCGACGTGGTCGCGGCGACCTATACCATCACCGACGAGCGCAAGAAGAGCTGGGATTTCTCGACGCCGTACCGCACCGACTACGTGGGACTCATGGTCAAGAAGCGTTCGGGCTTTACCTCGATTGAGGACTTGGACGGCAAGGTCATTGGCGTGAGCCAGGGTGCCACCACGCAGGGCCTGATCGAGCAGATGATCAAGGACAATGGCTTTAGCTGTAAGCCCGAGTTTAGGGCCTTTAGCGGCTATCCCATCATCAAGAGTTCCCTCGACGCCGGCAATATCGACGTCTTTGCCATGGACCGCTCCACGCTGGCCGGCTACATGAACGAGACCGTTGAGCTGCTGCAGCCCGAGGTCAAGTTTGGCGAGCAGGGCTACGGCGTGGCGACCAAGAAGGGCTGCGACCTTTCGGCCGTGGTCGATCAGGTGATTTGCGATCGCTTGGCCGACGGCTGGCTCGACCAAGAGGTCAAGACCTGGGGTCTTGTATAGGCGCATCGTCCAAGGAAGGAATCAAATGCTCGAAGGATTATTTGACGCCGACCGTTGGTCGACGACATTTCAAAACATGGGGCCCTTCTGGGAGGGCTTTGGCGTGACGCTACAGGTGGTCGTTGCCGGTCTGCTGCTGTCGCTGGTGCTGGGCACGCTGCTGGGCGTGTTCTCCACCACCCGTTCGCGCGTGCTGCGTGGCATCAGCCGCGTGTACGTGGAGTTTTACCAGAACACCCCGTTGCCCGTGCAGGTGCTCTTTATGTACATGGCCGGTCCGCAGTTTTTGCAGGCCATAACCGGTGCCGGCCAGCCGGTGCGCATCGCGCCGTTCGTGCTGGGCTTCTTGGGCGTGGGCCTGTATCACGCGGCCTACATCTCGGAGGTCATCCGCACCGGCATCGAGGCTGTTCCGCGCGGCCAGATGGAGGCGGCCCAGAGCCAGGGCTTCACCCGTGCGCAGGCCTACTGGTACATCGTGCTGCCCCAGACGTTCAAGATCATCCTGCCGCCGCTGTGCAACCAGGCGCTCAACCTGGTCAAGAACACGTCGGTGCTCGCACTCGTGGCCGGCGGCGACCTTATGTACCGCTCCGACAACTTTGTGAGTCTGTACGGTTACCTGCAGGGATACATCGTCTGCTGCCTTATGTACTTCATCATCTGCTTTCCGCTCGCCATGCTGGTGCAGTGGCTCGAGCGCCGCTCCAAGGAGCGTCCGCGTGGCGTGAGCCTGGCCGAGCTGGGGCTCGACAACGTAGAGGAGGCCTAGCGCATGGAAATCTTCAACGCGACCAACCTGCTCTACATTTGGGGCGGCTTTGTTAAGACAATCGAGATCTCGGCGCTGTCGATCTTTTTCTCGCTCATCTTTGGCACGGTGCTGGCGCTTGTTAAAAGCTATGCGCCCCGTCCGTTCCGTATTTTGGTGAGCGCCTATATCGAGCTGTTCCGTTGCACGCCGAACCTGCTGTGGATTCTGTTTATCTACTTTACGGTGCAGGGTTTGGACATTGTGATTTCGACCATCGCCTTTACGCTGTTTACCAGCGCTGTTATGGCCGAGATTGTGCGCGGCGGCCTCAACTCGATTCCGCGCGGCCAGTTTGAGGCGGCGCAGAGCCAGGGTTTTGGCTTCTTTGCCACCATGCGCTACATCATTCTGCCGCAGACGTTTAAGACGATCATCCCGGCGCTGTTTAGCCAGTGCACGACCGTCATCAAGGACAGCTCGTATCTTTCGGGCATTAACGTGGCCGAGCTCATGTACACGGCAAATGTCGTGATGGCCCACGCGATCGATCTGTCGCAGGTGCTTATGCTCTACGGCCTGGTGTTTGCGATGTACTTTGTGCTCAACTTTGGTATCTCGCTGCTGGTGAGGGCTTATCAACGCCGTATTGTGGCAGCGTAGAATGTGGCAAAGGGACAGCCCCTTTGTCACACAGAGAAAGGAATCGCGATGAGCGATCTGGAGAACAAGAAGAATCCTGTGGTCATTACCATCGCGCGCGACTTTGGCGCCGAGGGCCACGAGATTGGCCGTATCCTCGCCGACGAGTTGGGGATTCCGCTGTACGATAACGAGCTGCTGGTACGTGCGTCGCTGCGCGCGGGCGAGTCACTCGACAAGATGGCTGCCTACGACGAGCGTCTGGCTGTGGAGAACATGGCGTTTCTGCCCGACCGCTACGATGCCCGTTCGTACTCGGACAAATTATTCCAAAAGATGAGCCAGGTGATCTTGGACCTGGGCGAGACCGAGAGCTGCATTATCGAGGGTCGTCTGTCCGATTATCTGCTGCGCAATAATCCCAACCATATTGCCGTGCTGGTGACCGCCCCCTTTGAGGACCGCGTCGAGATTGTGCGCAAAAAGCGCGGTCTCAACAAAAAGAAGGGCGCCAAGCTGGTCAAGCAGCAGCAGAAGGCGCGCGAGGCGTTCTACAAGCGCTACAGCGCCGGCAAGTGGAAGATGACGAGCGGTAAGGACATCGTCGTCAACCGCGCCAAGCTGGGCCGCGAGGGCTGCAAAGACGTTATCGCCGCTGCCTACCGCTACAAAGTAGCGCAGCTCGAAGACTAACCGACCAAAACCACCACAAAGGGGACAGGCACCTTTGTGGTGGTTTTTGTTTTAGGCCGAGGGGAAGGCCTTGGCGGCAGTGCCTATCCTCGGCTTTTGCATAGTCTCGATCTGCAACACCAAGCCAGCGAAAATGGCTCTAACTGTTACAGATTGAGATAAACCGTTCGGCCGTCAGCCCAACGTCTTGATCTGTAACACCAGGCGGCATATTTGGTCTCTAACTGTTACAGATTGAGATGCAGCGTGGCCGGCCGGCACAATATCTCAATCTGTAACAACTGCAGGGCTCAACGGACTCCAGCTGTTACAGATTGAGACAAAACGACCGGGCAAGTCCCAAACCACCACAAAGGTGCCTGCCCCATCGTGGTGGTTTGGGCGGCCGGCATAGAAAAAAGTCCCCGCCGGGCGTGTGCTCGACGGGGACTTTGCCGTTTGGTGGCTAGCGCTGTAGGTGGTTACTCGCCCAGCAGGCTCTTGGTGATCGAAGCGGCGGCCTTCTTGCCGGCGCCCATCGCCAGAATGACCGTAGCGGCACCGGTGACGATGTCGCCGCCGGCCCAGATGCGGGGATCGGTGGTCTGGCCGGTCTCCTCGTCAGCGACGATGTAGCCCCACTTGTTGAGCTCCATCTTGCCGCCGATCTTCTTTGCGAAGGGGTTGGCGTTGGTGCCGATAGCCGAGATCGCGACGTCGCAGGGGATCTCCTCGATGGCGCCCTCGATGGGCACCGGGCGACGACGGCCGGACTCGTCAGGCTCGCCGAGCTCCATCTTCTGGACCTTGACGGCGCACACGGAGCCGTCCTCGCCAGCGACAAACTCGAGCGGGGAGACGAGCGGCAGAACCTCGACGCCCTCGGCCTTAGCATGGTGCAGCTCGGCGCGACGGCAGGGCATCTCGTCCTCGGTACGGCGGTAGGCGATGATGGCGTGCTCGGCGCCCAGGCGCTTGGCGGTACGGACGGCGTCCATAGCCACGTTGCCGCCACCAAAGACGACGACGTTCTTGCCGTGCTTGGTGGGGGTGTCGTACTCGGGGAACTTGTTGGCCTTCATCAGGTTCACGCGGGTGAGGTACTCGTTCGCGAAGAAGACGTTGGGCAGGTTCTCGCCGGGGACGTTGAGGAACTTGGGCAGGCCAGCGCCGGTCGCCACGTAGATGGCGTCGAAGCCCTGCTCGAACAGCTCCTCGGCCGTGGCCATGTTGCCCACGACGGAGTTGTACTCAAACTTGACGCCCATGTCCTCCAAGCCGTCGATCTCGCGCTTGACGACTGCCTTGGGCAGGCGGAACTCGGGGATGCCGTAGACCAGCACGCCGCCGCCGGTGAAGAAGGCTTCGAAGACGGTAACGTCAAAGCCGTTACGGGCGAGCTCGCCGGCGCAGGTGATGCCGGACGGGCCGGAGCCGACGACGGCGACCTTCTTGCCGTTCTTGGGGGCCATCTTGGGCGTGGAGGCGAGCTCGGGGCGGTCACCCAGGAAGCGCTCGAGCTGGCCGATGGCCACGGGCTCGGACTTCTTGCCACGGATGCACTTGCCCTCGCACTGGTTCTCCTGCGGGCAGACGCGGCCGCAGATGGCGGGAAGCATGGAGTCCTCGCGAATGGTATCGAGAGCGCCGCCGAAGTCCTTCGCGCGGATCTGCTCGATAAAGCGGGGGATGTTGATGTTGACGGGGCAGCCCTCAACACAGAACGGCTTCTTGCAGTTGAGGCAGCGCTCGGCCTCGGCCAGCGCCATCTCCTCGGTGAAGCCCTTGTCGACGGGGCGGAAGTCGCAGGCGCGCTCGGCAGCCGGCTCCTCGTTATCGGGGGTGCGGGGCGACTTCATATCGGCAACGAAACGACCGTTAACTAGTGGCATGCGCAGCTCTTTTCCTCATAAGCCTTGAGGGACTCGCCCTCTTCGGAACGGTAAGCGGCCTGGCGGGCACGAAGGTCATCCCAGTCGACCAGGGTGGCATCGAAGTCGGGGCCGTCGACGCAAGCGAACTTGGTCACGCCGCCCACCTCGACGCGGCAGCAGCCGCACATGCCGGTGCCGTCAACCATGATGGGGTTGAGGGACGCGGTAATGGGGGTGTCGTACTTCTGGGCGGTGAGGGTCGAGAACTTCATCATCGGAACGGGGCCGACGCAGAAGACCTGGCTCACGGCCTTGTCCTGCAGCAGGCGCTCCAGCGGAGCGGTGACAACGCCCTGCTCGCCGTAGGAGCCGTCATCGGTGGTGATATGGATGTGGTCCTCGTCGAGGAGCTCGCGGAACTGGTCCTCCATGAGCAGGAGGTCCTTGGTGCGAGCGCCCATGATGGCGTGGACCTCGTGGCCGGTCTCGACCAGGTGCTTGGCGACCGGGAAGGCAATTGCCAGGCCGACGCCGCCGCCAATGACGGCGCAGGGGCCCTCAGCCATCTCGGTGGGAACGCCCAGCGGGCCCACGACGTCGCGCAGTGACTCGCCGGCCTCATAGGTGGAAAGCATCTCGGTGGTCTTGCCGATCACCATGAAGATGAACTCGACCCAGCCCTCGTCACCGTTCCAACCAGCTAGGGTAAACGGGACGCGCTCGCCCGTCTCGTTGGCGCGAACCATGAGGAACTGTCCAGCGTGCGCATGCTTGGCGATTGCGGGCGCCTCGATGCGGAACTTGAACACCTTCTCCGAGAACTGCGTCTTCTCCAGGATCTTATACATAGAACCCCTCTCTTGTTAGGGCCGCCGAACCGTGCCTCCACGGAAATGGACGGTAGCCCGAGTAAAACCGTACGCGCACAGGCGTTGTGCAGACATACGGTGCAAATTATACCCTCATGGACATGCTGTTTACGTGTGTCTTCGGCGGTTGGGAAAAGGGTTTATCCACTTCGACCTACCAAATAGGGATAGGTTTATTTTGGTCGGTTTTATCAGGCAAAACGGCAAAGGGGGCCGGCCTCGGGTTGTGATGAGGCCGGCCCCCTTTGGGGTGTTATGCGTGTATGGCGGCGCGGGGTTTATTGCGATGCGGCCACCGGGGCGTTTCCGCAGATAAAACCTGCCAAAATAAACATCCCTAAACGGTAGGTTTTAGTGCTTGCCGTTGGCGGAGGCGGCGCCGTTGACGTGGTCGCGGGCGTAGATTACGCCGTGGACGATGGCCAGACCGGCGGCATCTGCGGCGCGGGCGCAGGTGTCCTGGAAGTCCTCGGCCTCGCGGGCGCGCAGCTGCTTGAGCACATAGTCTGCCACGGCCATCTTGCCGGGAGGGTTGCCGATGCCGGTGCGGATACGGCTAAAGTCGCGGCTGCCCATCTTGTCGATGATGGAGCGCAGGCCGTTGTGACCGGCATGGCCTCCGCCCACCTTGACGCGCACGTCACCGGCGGGAATGTCGAGCTCGTCGTGAATCACGAGCAGCTCCTCGGCCTTGACCTTGTACTCGCGGCAGAGCTTGGAGATGGGTCCGCCCGAGGTGTTCATGTACGACTGCGGCTTGACCAGCACGATCTGGCGCTTGCCACCCTCTTCCTCGGGATCGTTGATGTTGATGAGCGCGACCTCGGCGCCTGCCTGGTTTTTCCAGTAGGTGACACCGGCCTGACGGGCCAACTCGTCGATTGCTTTGAAGCCAGCGTTGTGGCGGGTCTCGGCATACTCATCGCCAGGGTTGCCAAGTCCGGCAACCATGCGAATCTTAAGCGGCTGTGCAGCTGCCATATTTGTCCTTCCGTTACACATAAAAGTTTAATCAACGACAAAGGCTATCACGCCCGCCGAAGGCGAGGAAAGGGCGCGGCAAAGTCATTTCAGAAAACAGCTGCCCCGAGACAGCAGGAAGCCCGGTAGGCCGGGAGGGGTTATCTAAGCCGACATCCCGCAGCCGCGAAGCGGCGAGGACGTCGGCGTGATAACCCCGCAGGCCTTGCGCCGACGGGAAGGAACCTACTTCACGACCAAAATGTCGCAGTCCGTATTGCGCAGCAGGAACGTCGAAATCGAGCCCAGTAGCGCGTATTTAATTGAGGACAGGCCGCGGGCGCCGCAGAGCACCAGATCGGGCTTGACCACGTCGAGCATCTCATCCTTGAGCGTCTCACGAATGCGGCCGGTACGAATCATGACCTCGACCTCGGGAATGTCGGGATTGGCCTTGGCCTCCTCGAGCTGCTTGGCGATGGAGTTGTTAAAGGCCTCCTCCAAGCCGTTGACCAGGTCGACCGGATAGGAACCGGCGCTCTCGAGTGCGGTGGAGTCGATGACGTGGCCGATGATCAGCTTGGCGCCGTTGTTCGCGGCGACCTTGATGGCGCGTGCGAGCACAAAATCCTGCTGCTCAGTACCGTCGAGTGAAACAAATACCTTGGTGTAGCCCTCGTTCATGGTTTCCTCCTTGGTCTATCGCACGGGCGCGGGGCTCGTGCGTCGGGCGGGCGCGGGTGCGTTGGCCGCCGGACACTTTATCTTGTTGCAGTTATACCCAAGGATTTCGGTTTGACCGCTCGCAATTCTGTGAACGGGCGAGTTTTTTGGTAAGGGTAGGCGCGGTCGCACCGCCAACGGTTGATAATGGGACATCGCCCGCATCGTCCGCAGAACATCTACCGGCGGGTGTCTAACGAGGGGGTCCCTTTGGATATTATCGAGCTTCTAAAATCTGCCTTCATGGGCCTGGTCGAGGGCATCACCGAATGGCTGCCCGTTTCGTCGACGGGTCACATGATCTTGGTGGACGAGTTCGTCAAGATGAACGTGAGCGAGACGTTCTGGAATATGTTCCTGGTCGTGATTCAGCTCGGCGCCATTCTGGCCGTCTGCGTGCTGTTCTTCCATGAGCTCAATCCGTTCTCGCCCAGCAAGGGCAAGGAGGGCCGCCGCGACACCTGGGTGCTGTGGGGCAAGATTGTGCTCGGCTGCATTCCTGCGGCGGCGATCGGCCTGCCGCTCAACGACTGGATGGAGGAGCATTTCTACAATGCTCCCGTCGTGGCGCTGGCGCTCATTGTGTACGGTGTGCTGTTTATCGTGATCGAGAACTGGCGCGCGAGCAAGCGCGAGGAAATGGCCGTTGCCGGTTCGTTTGGTTCGCGTGCTGTGGTGTCGGGTGGACGTCCCGCCGGTGCGCACTTTGCGGCGCCCGCCGCGGCTACCGCTGAGGATGAGGACGATGACGAGAATCTGGACTTTGGCTCCATCACTACGCTCGAGGACCTGAGCTGGAAGACTGCGCTGGGTATCGGCTGCTTCCAGGTGCTTTCGCTGGTACCTGGTACGTCTCGCTCCGGTTCTACCATCATCGGTGGCCTGCTTTTGGGCTGCACGCGCTCGGTAGCGTCCAAGTTCACGTTCTTCCTGGCCATCCCTGTCATGTTTGGCGCAAGTGCGCTCAAGCTGGTCAAGTACTTCATCAAGGGTGGCACGTTCGGCGCCAACGAGGTCGCTATCTTGGGCGTGGGCTGCGTCGTTGCCTTTGTGGTTTCGCTCATCGCCATCAAGTGGCTCATGGGCTTCGTCCGCCGTCACGACTTTAAATGCTTCGGTGTTTACCGCATCATCCTGGGTATCGTAGTGCTCGCATACTTCTTCGTTCTGGAGCCTATGCTCGGCCTGTAATTTGGTTGACGCTGCGCGGCGGCCAGAGCGACAACTTGTCATTCAAAGAGGGTGGCATGACCAAAAGGTCTATGCCGCCCTCTTTTTTGGGCGATGGGATGGGCCTGACGATCGCGCACGGAGTCGCGGTGTGATTTACGTCGGTGTCCGCGCGGCTCGGTATACTGGTACGGCTCAAACTATGGCGCTGCCCGCAGGCGCGCCGTCCGTCAGATGAGGAGTCGCCCATGACCCAGCCGCTGCCCTGGGAAAGAAACACCGCGGTACCCGTGCCGCCCGCACCGGAGCCCGTACCACTCGATGTATACGCCGCCCCCGCCGCGCCGGAACCCGAGCTCGTCCCGCTCGACATCTACGACGCCCCGGCCCCGGCGCCCAAGCCCGCCAAGCCGCTCGTCGACATCGACAGCCTCAACCCCGCCCAGCGCGAGGCGGTCCTGACCACCGAGGGCCCGTTGCTGGTCCTTGCCGGCGCCGGCTCGGGCAAGACCCGCGTTCTGACCTTCCGCATCGCGCACATGCTGGGCGACCTGGGCGTTAAGCCCTGGCAGGTCCTGGCCATCACGTTTACCAACAAGGCTGCGGCCGAGATGCGCGAGCGTCTGGCAGCGCTCATTCCCAACGGCACTCGCGGCATGTGGGTGTGCACCTTCCACGCCATGTGCGTGCGTATGCTGCGCGAGGACGCCGACCTGCTGGGCTACACCGGCCAGTTCACCATCTACGATGATGACGACTCAAAGCGCATGGTGCGCGACATTATGCAGGCGCTCGGCATTGAGCAAAAGCAGTTCCCCATCAACATGATCCGTAGCAAAATCAGCTCGGCCAAAAACGCCATGATCGGGCCCGAGGACATGCTCAAATCCGCCGACAGCCCCAACGACAAAAAGGCCGCGCAGGTCTATATGGAGCTGGAGCGCCGCCTGCGCGCTGCCAACGCCATGGACTTCGACGACCTACTCGTGCGCACGCTCGAGCTACTGCGCACCCGCCCCGAGGTGCTCGACAAGTATCAGGAGCGCTTCCGCTACATTAGCGTCGACGAGTATCAGGACACCAACCACGTCCAGTACGAGATCGCCAACCTGCTGGCCGCCAAGTACCAAAACCTCATGGTCGTGGGTGACGACGACCAGTCCATTTACAGCTGGCGCGGCGCCGATATCACCAACATCCTGGACTTCGAGAAGGACTTTAAAAACTGCAAGACCGTCAAGTTGGAGCAGAACTACCGCTCCACGGGTCACATCCTGAGCGCCGCCAACGCCGTGGTGCGCCACAACTCGCAGCGCAAGGACAAGCGCCTGTTCACGGCAGAGGGCGACGGCGAGAAGATCCAGGCCTTCCAGGCGAGCGATGAGCGCGATGAGGGCCGCTGGATTGCCGGCGAGATCGAAAAGCTGCACTCCAAGGGCACAAGCTACGACGACATCGCCGTGTTCTACCGCACCAACGCCCAGTCGCGTATTCTCGAAGATATGTTCCTGCGCGCGGGCGTACCCTACAAGATCGTGGGCGGCACGCGATTCTTCGACCGCGCCGAGATCCGCGACGTCATGGCCTACCTCAAGATGATTGTGAACCCGGCAGATGAGATGAGCGTCAAGCGTGTCATCAATACGCCGCGACGCGGTATCGGCTCCACCTCGATCCAAAAGATTGAGCAGCTGGCGCGCGATAACCGCTGCTCGTTCTTCCAAGCCTGCGAGATCGCGACGGCCGAGACGGGCATGTTTAGCGCCAAGGTGCGTAACGGCCTGTCGAGTTTTGTGGCGCTGGTGCGCGAGGGCCGTCGCATGGACGGCGAGCTCAAGGACGTCGTCGAGATGATTGTCGACAAAACGGGCCTGCTGCAGGCGTTCCGCGCCGAGGGCACCATGGAGTCTGAGAGCCGCGCCGAGAACATTCAGGAATTCTTGGGCGTTGCTGCCGAATTTGAAGAGACGCACGAGGATATCGAGGGTACGCTCGAGAGCTTGGAAGAGCTGCGCGCGGCTGGCGTTGCCGATGTACCGGCCGGCGCCGAGTCCGAGCCCGTCGTGGTGAGCGCGCCTGCGCCTGAACCGGGGCCGTCTGCCCCGGCATCCTCGTTTGAGGCGCTCGTTGGCGCGCGTGATGCCGCGGGTTCCAATCCGCTCGATAGCCTGGCGGCCCCGGCGCTTTCTCCGCAGGATGCTCTGGCTGCCGCCATCGCGGGCAATGCCTATGCCGCGCCGACGGAGCTGCCCGCGGGTGCCGTGCATGCCGACGAGATTGAGCGCACCTATGGCCCGCTTACCTGCAAGGCGCTGCCCGCCCTCATGGAGTGGCTGGCCCTGCGTTCCGACCTGGATTCTCTTGCCGGCGAGACGCATGCCATTACCATGATGACTATCCACTCCGCCAAGGGCCTGGAGTTCCCTGCGGTCTTCGTTGCCGGCATGGAGGAGGGCATCTTCCCGCACGTGCACGACTTTGGCGGCAGCGACGATCCGGGCAAGCTCGAGGAAGAGCGTCGCCTGGCCTACGTCGCCATCACGCGTGCCCGTAAGCGCCTGTTCCTGACGTATGCGGCCACGCGCCGCACCTACGGCTCGACCTCTGCCAATCCGCGCTCGCGCTTCCTCAACGAGATTCCGTTTGAGGATATCGAGTTTAGCGGCATCGGTTCTGCCGGTTTTGAGGGCACGGGCTGGGAGAAGCGCGGCGACCGTCACGGCACCTTTGGATCGGGCATGGGCTCGGATATGTACGGCGGCAAGGTGTTTGGCTCGCGTACGCGCTCGACGGGCGGCTCTGGCTCGCGCGGCGGGTCGAGCTTCGACGATTTCTTTGGCGGCAGCAGTTACGGGACCGAGCGCCATCGTGGGGTTTCGCCCGACGCCGGCCGTGTTGCCTCGACCTTTGGCTCAGGCGCGCCGCGAGCCAAAAAGCCGTCATCTAAGGTGTCGCCGACGGTGGAGCGCAAGGTCGATCGCGCTAGCGCGTCGCAGGACTTTGCCGCGGGCGATACCGTGAGTCACAAGACCTTTGGCACGGGTACCGTGATCTCGGTCGCCGGAGACATGATCGAGGTCCAATTCGAAAAAACCGGCCAGACCAAAAAGTTGATGAAGGGCTTTGCACCGATCGTCAAGCTGAATGCCTAACTGCGAGGTTGACCGGGCGCGCCGGGGGCTTTGGCCTGCAGCTTGCGAACGTCGCTTTGCTCGTTCACCTTTTGGTCTGGAGAGCCGGGTGGGCTGATAGAAAAATAGATGTGAGTAGGGGCTCCTCCGTTGATGAACGGGGGAGCCCCTTGTTTCGTTTTGGTTGTTGTTGCGACCTAGAGGTGGCTGATGATCAGTTCCATTTTGCCTTCGAGTTCGATCTGGTTCACGGTGCTCGGAGCCAGCAGGTGGCTGCCCTTGTGGACGGGGTCGCCGCACACGGTGCCTTCGCCGTCGATGACCGAAAGACACATGAAGGGCCAGTGCTGGTCGAGGGTCTTGCTGCCGTCGACGCGCACGCGATCGACGGTGTAGCAGGGGTTGGACTCGAGCTCGGTTACGCCGTCAATCTCGGGCGCGGTCACGGTGCCGTCGGTCGGTGCCTGAACATCAAAGTCGATGCAGTCGAGGCTCTGCTCAATGTGCAGCGGGCGCAGCTTGCCGTCGGTGCCGGGGCGGTCGTAGTCGTACAGGCGATACGTCACGTCGCTCGACTGCTGCGTCTCCAAAATGAGCGTGCCGGTCTTGATGGCGTGCACGGTGCCGGAGTCAATCTGGAAAAAGTCGCCCTTGTGGATCGGCAGCACGTTGAGCATGTCGTCCCAGCGGCCGTCCTCGATCATCTGTGCGGCCTCGGCGCGGTCATTGGCGCGCTGCCCGACGATGATCGTGGCGCCGGGCTCGCAATCCAGCACGTACCAGCACTCGGTTTTGCCCAGGCTGCCGTTCTCGTGCTCGGCGGCGTACTCGTCGTTGGGATGAATCTGGATCGAAAGGTCGTCCTTGGCGTCCAGAATCTTAATGAGCAGCGGGAACTCCTTGCCCTTGCAGTTGCCAAAGAGTTCGCGGTGCTCGGCCCACAGCCATGACAGCGTGTGACCGGCGTACGGGCCCTCAGCGATCTGGCAGTCGCCGTTGGGGTGTGCCGAGATGGCCCAGCACTCACCGATGGGACCCTCGGGAATGTCGTAGCCAAATACGGTTTCGAGCTGGCGGCCGCCCCAGATTTTCTCGTGGAAGATCGGCGTCAGTTTAATCAAATCGGACATGTTCATACCCCCATGGTGTTGCGCGGCCGCCCGCTCTAATCGAGTCGTAACGAGCGCCCGCCTGACTACAAAAACCTATGCCAACGTTACGTTGTGCAGCTCAAAGCGGTCGCCGACGTTGCGCGAGATTGAGTACTCAAAGGCGTTGCCGCTATCCAAAAAGCCAATCTGGTTGAGCTCGAGCAGGGGAGCGCCGGGTTTGGTGTCCAGGCGCTCGGCCTCTTCCTCGGTTGCCGCCACGGCACGGATGGTGCGGTGGAAGCTCGAAATCTTCAGCCCGCATTGCTCGCGGATAAAGCTATAGACCGATCCGTACAGGTCCTTCTTTTTAAGGCCCGGTATCAGCTCGAGAGGCATGTAGGTGTACTCGATGACGATGGGCTTCTCGTCGACCTGGCGCACGCGCACGATGTGATAGGCAAAGTCGTCCTCGGCAATTCCCAGCTGAGTAGCGACGTCCGCTGGTGGATTGACAATCGAGAAATCGTAGACCACCGAGGTTACCTTCTCCCCGCGGTGCTCATACGAAAAACCCTGGGCGCGGTCATTCTTGCCCTGGAAAAATGCCTGGTCGGGAAGACCCGCCGTGTCCTTAACGTAGGTGCCCGACCCGCGCCGGCTGGTGACAAGGCCCTCCTCGGTGATCTGCTCGATAGCTCGCTTGACGGTGATTTTGGAAACGCTATAGAGCTCGCAGAACTCAACGACGGTGGGTAGCTTGTCGCCCGGTTTAAGAGCGCCGTCCTCGATGCTTCGACGGATATCTGCAGCTATTGCCTCGTATTTGGGAATCATGGAACCTCCTTTCTAACATACATAAATACATAAGTAAGTATAACCCTCTGTAAGGCATCCATATAACTCTTATCTAAGAAGTTCGAGAAAGAAAAAAGAAAAAGACGCTTTACTTATAGAATTAGAGCGCTATAGTTGTAGCCAACAAACGGAACCTTGCCGCACGGCGGGACCGACCGTTTGGGGACGGTTTTGTTT
>CAUAGV010000003.1 GCA_958428675.1 uncultured Collinsella sp. | reverse complement strand
AGGTGCGGGAACGGCCTATTTGCTCAATGTGTTCGGCTGGGATCGGAAATCAACCCGAGACGTCTATACCCCACAGGATATACAGGATTCGGCCATAGATTAAATGAGATGGGACGGTGACAGATGAACACTCTGATGTTCTTCTATACCCTAGCAATACTCGTAATCTGTATTGTGACGGCAGTGCTTTCGCTTGCCGCCTATGCCTCGTCTCGTCGACGCTTCTTTATCTATGGCAGCGGCGTATTTATCTGCTATGCCATCGAGATGACCGAGATCTTCTTTTTTGAATACACGTTGCAAAACCAGAGTTTTCCGGCCAGTGACTATTACTCAATTACCATGCCTGTAATGCGGACCCTTGTGGCGACCGCTTCGCAGGCTTTTATTTGGCTGATTGCCATGGACCTGCTCGACAAACATTCTAAAAAGCAGTTCGCTATCCCCGTCTTAACGTTTTTGCTGTGCGAGTCGCTGATTATCGTCGCTGTCCCCTCCGGCCCCATGCATCAGTGGCTCTACTACACGATGCGTCAGGTATTCCTTGTCTTTGTGGGACTGTATATCTTTTGGACGGCTCATAAGAGTACAAAAGTTGAGCTGAAGGCACGCGTTAACAACCAACGAAAGCACCTGATTATCGGCGCAATTCTGGTCGGTTGCATCGTTGCCGAGGATTTCTACAACATCCTTGTCGTCCCCATGAGTCTGGCGCCCTCTTGGCTGCAGCTATATCTGTCCGAGCGCAACTTTAGCGAAAACGTCTTTGCGTGCTACTTTGCAATTCTGCTGATCATCTACTCCTACCACGTGCTTTCGATCCGCATGCAGGAAGCGCCCGAAGAAAAGAACGTCAGCGATCTTGACCGGCATATCGAAGAGCAGATGCCTTTCTATCGCAACGCCTACAAGCTCTCCAACCGTGAGACCGAAGTCATGCGCTTGGTTGTGCTGGGCAAGTCGAACCAAGAGATCGCTGACGAGCTATTCCTTGCCGTGGGCACCGTCAAGACCCACATCCACAACATCCTGGTCAAAACCGAACAGCAAAACCGCACGACGCTCATCCTCCACTTTTGGAAGCGATAACCTGCCAAAAAGGGACAGGTTTATTTTGGCAGGTTTTATCTGGGCAAACGCCAAAAACCGCCGCGAGGGAGTTACTTTCCCTCGCGGCGGTTTTCTAGCAGTAAAACCAAGTGAGTAGGCTTTTGGCGGGATGCCGAGCACACCTCAAAACGCCACAGCCCTGACCTGCGATTTTATTGAGCACTTGTCGCGATGTGCTCGGCAGATCCAAAAAAGTCTACGCACTTGCATCTGAGACGCACCAGATACGCAAAATACCGCCGCGAAGGGAGCTGGACTCCCTTCGCGGCGGCTATTCGCTCTGGTTTTGCGACGATTTTGCCCCGCTTGTTACTCGCTGTAGCGGGTGGCGATGGCAGCTTGCACCATGCCGGCGCTCATGAGGTAAGTCACCAAGAAGTAGCCGCCGTATGCTGCCAGGAAGATTGCACAGGTGAGGCCCACGGTGCCGCCGATGCTCATATCTCCGAATATGCTCACCAGCTCGATAATCACCTTGAGCGCCACAAAGGAGTGCGCCAGGCCCACTGCCAGCGGGAACAGGAAGAAAACCGCTTGCTGCGCCATCACCGAATGCCGGATCTGACGGTCGTCACAGCCGATCTGTGCCAGCACACGATAGCTGCGGCTGCCGTCGGCCACATTGGAGAGCTGCTGGATCGACAGGATTGCCGCGCACGCAACGACCAGTACAAAGCCAATGTAGATGGCCAGATAGCTAATCATGCCGTTCATCTGCGCTGCCTGCGTATACATCTCGGAACGCGTGATGAAGACTCCCCACGACCCCGGCTCCTTGCCATCAACGAGCAGACTGTCGAGCAAGGTGTATTTAATGTTCTCGTCTGCCTCGGTCGTATCCATACCCTGTTTGTAATTAACGAGCAGATTACTGGAATACGGCTGCAGATTAAGTTGGGACAACAGCTCATCGGCTACGACCACGGTACCGGGATTGCTGCGCATCGCCGAGTTGGCGATGGCCGCCGTGTCCTCGTCGACTTATCGGTTGCGGGCTTGAGCGTATGCCCGCCCAAGGTAAGGGCGTGGCCGCCAGCCATATACTTGGTGTACAGGTCGCCCAGCTCACCGCCCATATCACACGTGAGCAGATACTGGTCGCGGCCAATGCTCACCGGCTCCTCGCCCATCATCTGGCGCAGTTTGTTGTACTGGCTCGCCGGCGTCACATACAGACCCATCGCATCGGCGTTGCTTCCCTCGAGCGCCTTGGGAAGCTTTTCGCCCATGGCCTTGCACATCTCACCCGCCACCACCGAGGGGCCCGAGCCGCCAAGCGGATAACTCAGATACGAATCGATCTGCACATGCTCACCGGCAACATCGGCGATATTGACCTTCTTGCCGGTCTCGTCGTTGTTGTCCGCCGACTTGCCCTTAATACCGTCTGCAACGTTATCGGGATCTTTACGATCACCATGCCATGCAGCGTACAAATCGACCGTTGCATCGGCCAGCACCATGCGATCGGCCTCAGACGGATTGACATACTCCTTGTAGTAGTCGAGCGTTTCGGGCGTGTAATAGACATACGTCTGAGACACGTCAACAGGGTTATAGCGCTCCAGGTTTTCGTTCATCACGTTGGCAATCGACATACCGCAGGTCACCGAGGTAATGGCCAAAAACAGAATCATCGCGATGACGCCCATCGAAAAGCACACCGTGTTGACCTTGGCCGCAAGCTGGCGCACGGTAAACATGTTGAGGCCGCGCCAGTACACGCCGCGCAGGCTCTGCAGCAGCTTGATGAGCATGCCGGAGAGTCCCCAGAACAGCGCAAAGGTACCCACGGTAACCATAGCGGTCGTAATGCCAAACTGGCTCATGGCCTCTTGCAGCTTGCTGTCCGTCGCGGTTAGTGGGAACCCATCACGTAGCAGACGGTAATAGGCCACGCCCACAAGCGCCACGCCCACGGCAAAGATGGCAATCGCGATCCAGGGGTTGCGCGTCTTGATGCTCTCGTTGCGACGCTCGGCACCCATGAGCTCAATGAGCCTGGTGCGACGCACGGCGCGAAGGTTCAGCAGTAGCGTGAGCACAAACATTACGAGCATGCAGGCAAGGGTCAGGTTGAACGCATGCACCGAGAAAAAGAAGTGGAAATTGGCGATCTGTGTCTTAAAGAGCGAGGCCGTAAAGAACGTCATGAGCTGGGAGAGTCCCACACCCAGCACAATGCCGGCGACAAAGGCCACGACCGATACTATCACGGTCTCGAGCGCCATGATCGTGGCGACGCGCCCGCGCCCCATGCCGAGCACCTGGTACAGGCCAAACTCCTTCTTGCGGCGTTTCATGATGAAGTTATTGGCGTACACCATCAAAAAGGCCATGACACCGGCCAAAAAGTACGTCAGGTAGCCGAGCATGCTGCCCATAACCTGTGCCAAGCCCTCTTCATCGATGCCGGCGATGTCGACCTGCATCGAGATGGTGTTAAAGGCATAGAAGACCGTGACGCCCAGGGTGAGCGTCAAAAGGTAGACGAGGTAGTCGCGCCCGGCGCGGCGGACGTTGCCCCAAGCGAGTTTACAGAGCATCGGAGCCCTCACCGCCCATCATGGCAACGACCTCCATAATGCGGTCGAAGAACTCTCGGCGGTCGGTGTCGCCACGGCGCAGCTCGGTGAAGATCTTGCCGTCGCGGATAAACAGCACACGGCTCGTGTAGCTGGCGGCAAAGCTGTCATGCGTGACCATGAGCACGGTGGCGCGTAGGCGGCGGTTAAGGGCCTCCAGGCTCTCGAGCAGCAGACGAGCGCTCTTGGAATCGAGGGCGCCGGTGGGCTCGTCGGCCATAATCATAGTGGGGTCGGTGACGAGTGCGCGAGCCGCGGCAACGCGCTGCTGCTGGCCGCCGGACATCTGGTAGGGGTACTTGTCGAGCACCTGGCTGATAGACAGACGCGCGGCCACATCCTGCACGCGGGTCGAGATTTCGGCCGAGTTTGTGCGCGCGATGGTGAGCGGCAGGGCGATGTTCTCGCGTGCCGTGAGCGTATCGAGCAGGTTGGAGTCCTGGAAGATAAAGCCCAGCTCCTCGCGGCGGAACTGCGAGAGCTTGGCCTGCTTCATGCGCGTAACGTCCTGCCCGTTGATGCGAATGGTGCCGCTCGTGGCGCTATCGATGGTCGACACGCAGTTGAGCAACGTCGACTTGCCCGAGCCCGAAGCGCCCATGATGCCAACGAATTCGCCGCGGTTGACGGTAAAGCTGACGTCGTTGAGCGCACGGGTCACGTTGCCCAGCGCTCCGTATACCTTTTCGAGATGCGCGACCTCCAGTACCGGGGTCGCCATGTGCGTGGTTTGCATACCGAGTCCTTTCTTGCAATTAGTCTACGGCATCTATAGTCGCAAGAAGACGAGTCGGCTACCATCGATATGGCTTACGCTTGCCTTACCGTTGTGTAAGGTTCGGGTAGCTACCCTGCCACGTGTTGATATTGAGAGAGGACTCCTGTTGAAGACTGTTCATGTTGCCGCTGGGATCATTCGCAAAGAAGGATCCGATGAGCTGCTTGCCGTGCAGCGCGGCTATGGCGACATGCAGGGACTTTGGGAGTTTCCCGGTGGCAAGCTCATGCGCGGCGAGTCGCCCGAGGACGCCGTACGCCGCGAGCTCATGGAAGAGCTGCAGGTAAAAGTCACCAACCTGCGCGATTTCTACACCGTCGAGTATGACTACCCCGATTTCCATCTCTCCATGGAGTGTTACTACTGCTCGCTCGCCGATGAATCCGATGAGCCTCAGAAGCACGACCGCCAGCTCGATATCCGCTGGATTCCGCGCACCTCGCTTGCCACGGTTGAGTGGATGCCCGCCGACAAGGGGCTCATTGATGCTCTGATTAAGCTAAAGGAAGATCGGTTCGAGGCAAACTCCGCCGATGACGCCGCGCCCACCGCGACCGACGAGCCCGCCACCAAGCCCAGGCGCACATCTAAGCGCCGCAGCAAAAAGCGTCCCAAGCCCGGTTTGCTCGACGGCATCGATACCTCGGACCTCTCCGCTGACGAGCGCGAACTGGTCCGCCGTCGCGCCGCCATCAAAAAGTCCATGAAGGGCAACAAGCGCGCCAACACCAAGCCCGAGCTGCTCGTACGACAGCGCCTGCGCGCAGCGGGCCTTACGGGTTATCGCTTGGAATGGAAGGTTCCCGGCAAGCCCGACATCGCCTTCCCCGGCCGCAAGATCGCCATCTTCGTCAACGGTTGCTTTTGACATCGCTGCCCTAAGTGCAACCCTAGCCAGCCCAAGCGCAACGTTGAGTTTTGGGAGGCAAAGTTCCGTCGCAACGTCGAGCGCGACCGCGCTGCCGTGGCAGCACTCACTCAAATGGGCTGGACACCCATAACCATCTGGGAATGCGAGCTCAAAAAAGACCGCATCGACGCCACGATGGAAAAGGTCATCGAGCAGGTGCGCGCCGCAGAGCCGCAGCGCTAACAGCGAGCATCCACACGCTCCGCACGTCCGCGCCACATCCACGTCACAAACCTTAGAAAGTCCTTAAGCCCAAAACCTTTCAAGAGTGTTACTCGATACCTCTGAACTGCAGTTTCATCGTAACATCAAACCAGGTTAAGCCTTTCTTTAGCGCTTCTTTTCAGCAGCCGCGGCATAATACTGCCAACGCACGGGACCTAGCAGCACACCCCGTGCGCAACCTTTTGGTGGACATCGAGGAGGCCGCATAAGCATGCATTCTTCCAATGACGCAGCACAGCGGCCATCCCTAAATCATGCAAACCTTTTCTCCTTCCCCCCGACACAGAGAAACGGCCTCCTCGACTCCCCCACCACAAAAACCAAGCGCTCAGCCGATCAGAGCCTCAACTTACGAGCATCCTTCGAAAAGCTCCAAGCATCCCTAGACAAGGCGTTCCCCGAACAGGCAAGAGCAATCTAAGCCCATCGCGCTTTATACTGATGCCATGCGAAACATGGATCACATAGAATTGCACCGCGGAGGACGCGAGGAAGCGTTTCCCGAGACCGCCGAAGACTGGCCCTATATTGCCGAACGCGCAGAATTCGCTCGCTATCCGGGCAATTCCGTCCCCTGGCACTGGCATTCCGAAGTTGAGCTTTTCTACATGGAGCAGGGAGCGATTGACTATCGAACGCGCGCGGCTCATGAGCACGTACGCTTTGAGGAAGGGTCCGCCGGCTTTATCAACGGCGGCGTTTTGCACAGCACGCTGCAATCACCCAATTCGGCGCCAGCCATTCAAATGCTGCATATCTTTCAGCCGTCGATGCTCGGCGATCCCGCGGGACGTCTCCAAAAGCGCTACATCAACCCATTGCTTCAATGTCGAGGCGTCGATGTGCTCAAATGGTCGCCCACCAATCCCGACGATATGCCCTTTATCGATTTGCTGAAGAGCTCCTTTAGCCACGACCTTCAACGGCCGCAGAACGAGATGGCGCTTCGAAATAGTTTGTCAGAGCTCTGGATTCAGATTAACGCCAAGACCGAACCGCTCTTTTCTTCCGACGGCGCCTCTTGGATGACCAGCCGCGACGTACAGTTCAAGGCAATCCTGGACTTTATCCGCGCAAACTATGCAGCCGCTATAGATGTGCCCCAGATGGCATCTGCAGCCGGCGTAAGCGAAAGAGAGTGTTACCGCATTATCGAAACTTGTGCAGGAACGACCCCGGCGGCATATCTACGCGCATACCGCATAAACCGTGCTTGCGAACTTTTGGCACACACCACGCGAACGGTACAGACAGTCGCGCGCCAATGCGGATTTATAACAGCAAGCCATCTTGGCCAGGTATTTAAAGAACAAATGGGGTGCACTCCTTCGAGCTATCGAGCAGCGAGGCAGAATCTCGATAGCACCAGGCAGAAATCCCGCTAGCCCTTCTTCTGTCACTGCATCAAACTTGCAGGCAAACAATAGAGAGGAGCAATCATATGAAGCACTTTGACCATATCGTATTTGACGTTGATGGGACATTGGCAGATACAGAAGAAAGCGTGCTGTCATCGCTTGGCCAGATTGTCCAAGAAGAGACCGGCAAAACGCTCCCCCGACACGAGCTTGACTTTGCCCTCGGCATACCCGGCAAGGATGCCCTTGAGAAACTTGGGATCTACTCGCAGGCAACGTTGGATCGCTGGTGTCAAGTTGCCGCCAGCTTTAAAAGCACCATCAGCGTGTTTCCAGGTTTGCTTGAAGTCATCGCAACACTCGCCGATAGCGGCTGCAAACTTGGCATCGTCTCCTCACGTGCGCGCGACGAATACGCAAAAGAAATTGCACCCCTTGGTTTCGATAAGTATTTTGAGCACATCATCCTTGTCGAAGACACAACCGAACATAAACCCGCACCCGCTCCCATGCTCGAATATCTCCGGCGTACGGGCGCGAATCCTGGCAACGTCGTCTACGTTGGCGACACCGTCTACGACGAACAATGCGCAACTTCGGCAGGGGTCAGTTTTGCCAGAGCAGCATGGGGATCACACCAAGACATCCCAAATGCCACCTACAACCTCGAAACCCCCAACGACCTGTTAACCCTAACAACCAAATAACCCACGCGTCCCACCCTTTTAGCCCCAACGCCACAAGGGCGATTGAGCAGGACGGTTTGGGCGGGTCCCGTACTTAGTTTCCAAAATCATTCCGCAGCGCGAAGGCTTCTTATTATTTTCAGACCTAACGCCACAAGGGCGACGACCTCGAGTAGGTCAACCTGGAAGGGACGAGGGCTTAGTTCTCCAATCTTTCCGCAGGGGGCAAAAAGCCTCGCCGCACGAAGTGCGCAGCGAGGCTTTTTGCATGCCCGAGGACGATTGGGGAACTAAGCCCTCGTCCCTCCCCGGGATATGTAGCGAGTCGGAGTACCCTTGCTGTTACTCTGCTTTGCCCACAGAGTTGAGGTTGGTCATGCGGATCTTAACCAGCTCGGTGATCTCACGCATACCCTCCTTGGCCGGCTTCTTGGGGTCGAAGCAGGCAGGGTTCTCGGCCATGTAGGCCATGAAGCCCTTGGTGTAGGCCTGACGCAGCTCGGTGGCGTAGTTGACCTTGCAGATGCCGTTCTTCACAGCCTCGGCAACCTGCTCATCGGGCACACCGGAGGTGCCGTGCAGAACCAGCGGCACGTCGACGGCGTCGCGGATGGCCTTGACCACGGACTGCTCGATGTGCGGATCGCTCGTGTACACACCGTGGCTGGTGCCAACGCCAATAGCGAGAGAGGTGCAGCCGGTGCGCTCGACGAACTCCTTGGCCTCGGCCGGATCGGTGTAGGGGCTCTCGCCCTCAACCGCGGGACCGTCGTCCTCCTTGCCGCCAACCTTACCGAGCTCAGCCTCGACGGGCACGTCCATGGCGCGGCCAGCATCGGCGACGGACTTGGTCAGGGCAATGTTGTCCTCGAAGGACTCGTGCGAACCGTCGATCATGACAGAGGTGTAGCCCGTGCGGAAAGCCTGCATGCAGCGGTCATAGCCATCGCCGTGATCGAGGTGCAGAGCGACGGGCACGGAAGCGCGCTCGGCGGCAGCCTTGACCATGCCGTAGAAGTAGTCCAGACCAGCGGTCTTGATGGTGCCCGGGGTGGTCTGCATGATGACGGGGGACTTGGTCTCCTCGGCAGCGGCCAGAACGGCCATAACAAACTCGAGGTTCTCGACGTTGAACGCGCCGACGGCGTAGTGGCCGGCCTGAGCGTCCTTGAGCATCTTTTCGGTGGTAACAAGTGCCATGAGCGTTTGCTCCTCTCCCTCGCCCGCATCTGGACATCGGGCGTAGTTGTTCACAAGGCGTTTTACCTTGCGTTTTGCTGCGCTCATTGTATGAAAATCGACGGCGTCGCACGTATGAGATATCACCGGCACACAGGTCAAGACACTCGTTTTTGAAAAGCAAACGGAAGGGATTCGCGCCGGATCCCTCTATACGACATTGCAGTTTTCAAGCGAATCATCTTTCTTTTATAGAAAAGATAAGTAATCGAAAGGCGTTTTCTTACTCAAAAAGAAAATGAACGAAAATGGACTCAACACAATTCCTGCAAATTTCAGTTGAGGATGGAGCAGCTATGGCCCATGCAACAACCCGAGCCTTCGCCGATGAGCGTCGTGCCGCCATCATGGAGATGCTTGAGCATAATGCCTCGGTGCAGGTAGCAGAAATCGCCCAGACCTTTGGTGTGTCCTCCGTTACCGCCCGTGCCGACCTAGACGCGCTCGCCGAGTCCGGCAAGCTGCGCCGCACGCATGGTGGCGCTGTGTCGCTCCAGAAGCGACTGACCGTATCCACCCAGGATCGCCGTATCAACGTCAATGTTGCCGCCAAGCAGGCCATCGCACAAAGCGCCATTGAACTCGTCGGCAACGGTGACACCCTGCTCGTCGACTCGGGCACCACCGCTCTCGAGTTTGTCCGGCTCCTCGACCAGCACGATGGCATCACCGTCATCACGGCCGACATTACCATTGCCGATTACATCGACGAGAGCATGCCCTCGGTCGATGTCGTCATGCTGGGCGGGGCACTGCGCAAAGGTCATCGCTATCTGTACGGCCCACTTACCATGCAGGCGCTCCAAATGGTCCACGCCGACCTTGCCGTCATGTGCCCTGGAGCTTTTGTTCCCGGCTGCGGCTTTACGACCGACTTTCCGCAGATGGCCGAGACCAAAGCGGCTATGGTCGGTGCCGCCCGTCAAAGCGTCGCCCTCATGGACGCCAGCAAGGTTAACGGACGCGGCATGTACCGCTTTGCCAAGCTGACCGATGTCGACACCATCGTGATGGACCGTGATCCCGATGGCGCCGTCGCCACCTCAATCGCCGAGACCGCCGACGACGCCCGCCCAAATCTCGTCATCGCCGGCGCTTAAACAAAAACCACCACAAAGGTGCCTGTGTCCCCTTTGTGGTGGTTGTGATGGCTGAGCGTCAAAAGTGAACGTGTCGCTACTTGGAAAGCTCGTCGGCGAGGGCCTCGATCTGAGCGCGCGAGGCGTCGTTGAGCGAACCCAGGACAGTCACCTTGTTCTGCGTCAGGGTGATGTCCTTCATGCCCTCGAGCTCCTTGGTCATAACCTTGGCAGCTGCAGGCGCCCAGGAACCGGCCTCGACAAGAGCCACGGTACGGTTCTGGTAGGCATGCTCGGCAAGCGTGTGGATAAAGGTGCTCATGAACGGGAAGATCTCGCCCTGATAGGTGATGGAAGCGAGCACCAGACGGTCATAGCGGAACGCGTCCTCAACGGCCTCGGCCATGTCGTCGCGAGCCAGGTCAAAGACGGAGACCTTCTGGCCGCGAGCCTCGAGCGCAGATGCGAGCTCCTCGACGGCAGCCTTCAGGTGGCCATAGACGCTCGCGTAGGCAATGGTGATGCCCTCGTCCTCGGGCTGATAGCTCGACCAGGTGTTGTAGGTGTCGAGGTAGTAGCCCAGGTTCTCGGTCAGCACGGGGCCGTGGAGCGGGCAGATAATCTGAATGTCCAGATCGGCGGCCTTCTTAAGCACGGCCTGCACGAACTTGCCGAACTTTCCCACGATGCCAAAGTAGTAACGGCGTGCCTCGCAGGCCCACCCTTCCGGATCTTCGATGTCGTTGGCGCCAAACTTGCCAAAGCCGTCGGCACTAAAGAGCACCTTGTCGGTGGCCTCGTAAGAGAACAGCACCTCGGGCCAGTGCACGTTGGGGGCACCGACAAACGTTAGGCTGTGGCCACCCAGGTCGAGCACGTCGCCCTCTTTGACGACCATCTTGCGCTCGGGATAATCGGTGCCAAAGTAGTTGACCATCATGCGGAAAGCGCCCATGCTGGCCACAATCTGCGCCTGGGGATAGCGCTCCATAAAGGCGGCGATGCCAGCGGAGTGATCGGGCTCCATGTGATGGACGACCAGGTAATCGGGCGTGCGACCGTCGAGCACGGCTTCGATGTTACCGAGCCACTCGTCGACAAAACCGCCGTCGACTGAATCGGCGACAGCGATCTTTTCGCCCAAGATAACGTAGCTGTTGTATGCCATACCGTTCTCGGACACATCGTACTGGCCCTCGAACAGGTCAATGTCGTGATCGTCGACGCCAACGTAGCGGATATCCTTGGTGATCTCCATCAGGCAAAGCCTCCTAGATAGACAAAAGAGCCCGTCTATCATAGCACTCGGCTGCATCCCAACAGCTATCTGCCGGCATCCTTACCGATTGTTATTGAAATGCGATAAATCGCCGTTTACCAGCACAAACTATGAGCGTGGTATCGCCGTGCTATGTCGAATGATGAGCTGGCCGGGAATACGAATGGCAACGGTTTTGCCCACCGTACCCGCCTCGGGAACCGCATGCTCAAACACCTCGCGCCCACGCTGATGCAAGTCGAATCGAACGGTCGTGAGCTCGTTATGTGCTACAAAGTCGTCGAGCGAGTCATCGACGCCCACCACGCTCACGTCCTCGGGCACGCGTAGACCGCTATCACGCAGCGCGGCAATGGCGCCGTTTGCCATCTGGTCGTTTGCCGCGTAAATCGCCGTCATGGTGCGGTCGTGCTCGGCCAGGTTCCTGCCGGCCTTGTAACCGCTGTTGGCAGACCAATCGCCCTCGAGCGGCGCCTGCGGCTTAATGTGCCTACGCTCGAGCGCGTCCTGCCAGCCGGCGCGACGAAACTGTTCATCGACCGAGAACGACGGGCCGCCGATATAACGAATCTGCTCGTGTCCCAGCTCAAACAGATGATCCATGAGCAACAGCGAGCAGCCGTAATGGTCGGAATCGACCGTGGTCACGCGCGGATGCGCGTACATGGTAACGATGACCGTGCCAATGCCCGGCAGTGGATCAAACGTCTCAAAATCGGGTGCCATGCGACTCATGCCGATAATGATGCCGTCCACGGGCAGCGCGGCCATACGACGCGTGGCCTCGGCAAGCGAAAACTCCTCGGTCTTGGACATCTCGACCAGCGTGATGGCGCAATTATGCTCGCGAGCAGCGCTGGCGATGCCGTCGATCATTGAGAGGTTACCAAACTTGGTGACATCGTTGACGCACAGACCGACCGAATGGTAACGGCCGTCGCGCAGCGAGCGACCGGCATAACTCGGACGAAAGCCGAGTTCTTGCATAGTGGCCTGCACGCGCTGACGTGTCTGCTCGTTAACGTTGGGCAAGCCGTTGGCGACGCGCGAAACCGTCTGCTGCGAAACGCCAGCAGCGCGGGCGACGTCGGCCATGGAGACCGGACGCGAACTGGTATCGTTGGACGGGCGCCTTGCCACAGGATCACCTTCACCCTTGCGAGATCTGAATAGCGTGCATGCCGGCCCGGGCAGAAATACCCCCCGCGCCGAGGTCCGCTAACGTCGGACGCATGTTAACGTACTCTACTTTTTCTATCTGCATCTCTTCTGCTTTATAAGTCCATACGGCAGTACCGTTCACGGCTGTATTTCTACCGATTACCAGATTCTCAAAAAGTGACAAACGATGTGTTATGAGTACGTTAACATAACCCGTAACGTGCGGCATCGTGAACACTTGGTTCATGCCGCTTCAAGTTGTTAACGTACTCATAACGACGCAAAACTCACCCGTGCGCGCCAAGGAAAGGACTCCCATGACCGCCCCCGACGAAAAGACACTCGTCACGCTCACCAAACTGTTTGAGGAGGAGTTTGGACCCATCGGCGACCGCCAGGTGCTCTACGTGCACGCGCCCGGCCGTTCCGAGATCAGCGGCAACCACACCGACCACGAGGGTGGCCACGTTATCGCCGGCTCGCTCGATGTCGCCGTCGACGGCATCGCCGTGGCAACCGATTCCAACAAGATTCGCGTCGCCGACGAGGGCTATCCCACGTTTGAGATCACGCTCGACACGCTAGACATTCAGGAGTCCGAGAAGGGCACGTCCGCAAGCCTCGTCCGCGGCATGGCCCACGAGGTCGCAGCGCTTGGTGTTGAGCCCCAAGGCTTCGACTTCGCCTTCACCTGCTCCGTTCCCTCGGGCGGCGGCCTTTCCAGCTCTGCTGCCGTCGAGGCCGCGTACGGTCGTGCCATGGAGACGCTCTGGGGCGCGCCCGCCATTGAGCCCGTCGCGCTCGCTCAGATGAGCCAGCGCACCGAGAACAACTATTACGGCAAGCCCTGCGGTCTGATGGACCAGGCCGCCGTGTGCCTGGGCGGCCTCGCCTACATGGACTTTGAGGATCAGGCCCAGCCTAAGGCCCAGAAGCTCGAGCTCAACTTTGAGGATCATGGGTACGCGCTCGTGCTCGTTAAGGTCGGTGCCGATCACGTGGCCGCCACCGACGACTACGCCGCCGTTCCGCGCGAAATGCAGGACGTCGCCGCCGAGTTTGGCAAGGCGCGCCTGTGCGAGGTAAACGTGGCCGACTTTGACGCCAAGCTCCCCGAGCTGCGCGCCAAGCTGGGCGACCGCGCCTGTCTGCGCGCCGTTCACTACTGGTACGAAAACGGCCTGGTCGACAAGCGCTGGGCAGCTCTGAACGCCGGCGACATTGACCAGTTCCTGGTCCTGACGCGCGAGTCCGGCGCCAGCTCCGCCATGTACCTGCAGAATGTTGTTGCCAAACTGGGCTCCGAGCAGCCTTCCATGTACGCGCTTGCTCTTGCCGAGCATGTGCTCGACGGCCGCGGTGCCGTGCGCATCCACGGCGGCGGCTTTGGCGGTACCATCCAGGCCTTCGTTCCGCTCGATCTGGTCGACACCTTCATTGCCAAGATGAACGGCTGGCTGGGCGAGGGCTCTGCCCGCCACTACGCGATTTCTGACAAGGGGGCTTACGCGGCATGGCTGTAATGACCGACGTGTGCGAGGCTGCACAGAGCCTCATCGAATATGCCATCCACCGATCGATGGTCGGACAGGACGACCGCATCTGGGCCTACAACACCATTCTGGAGTGCATCGGCGCTACGGGGCCGGCGCTCGATATGGCCTGGGCGCTCCAGGTTGAGAAACTCTCGCTCTTGCACCCCGATACACTCCCCGACTTTGACCTGGAGGGCACACTTGCCGTGCTTTCCGAGGCCGCCGTTGCCAACGGTGCTGCCGAGGACACCGCGTCGGGCCGCGACCGCATCGCCATGCGCATCATGGGCGCGCTCATGCCGAGGCCTTCGGTTGTAAACGAGGAGTTCAACGGACGTATGGGCGTCAACGAGCCCCGCGCCGCGACCGACTGGTTCTACGGCCTATGCTGCGACGCCGGCTACGTGCGCCGTGCCGCCATCGCGCGCAACATCAAATGGCGCACCCCCACCAACTGGGGCGATCTTGAGATCACCATCAACCTGTCCAAGCCCGAGAAGGACCCGCGCGATATCGCCGCGGCCGGTGCCGCCAAGAACACGGGCGAGAAGTATCCCGCCTGCCAGCTCTGCATCGAAAACGAGGGGTATCCCGGACGCTCCGCCGCAGCCGACGGCGGCGCTCACCCCGCCCGCCAGAATCTGCGCGTAATCCCCATCCAGCTCGACGGCGAGCGCTGGGGCTTCCAGTACAGCCCGTACGCGTACTTTAACGAGCACTGCATTGCCATGAGCTCCGAGCATCGCCCGATGCACGTGGACCGCAAGGGTCTGACCTGTCTGCTCGACTTTGTCGACCTGTTCCCGCACTACTTTATTGGCTCCAACGCCGACCTGCCCATCGTGGGCGGCTCGATTCTTTCGCACGACCACTTCCAGGGCGGTGCGCACGAGTTCCCCATGATGCATGCCGCCGAGGTCTCGCAGTTTAGCGTGCCCGGATTTGACCAGGTCACCGGCACTGTGCTGCAATGGCCGCTCTCGGTGCTGCGTCTGCGCTCGCATGACCGCGCTCAGCTGCTCGACGCTGCTGAGAAGATTATCCTCGCCTGGCGCGAGTGGACCGATGAGTCGGTGGGCGTTATCGCACACACGGCCGACGGCGTGGCCCACAACACCGTGACGCCCGTCATCCGCCGCGTCGATTCCCGCGGCAATGCCGGCGGCGAGATTTACGAGGCCTACCTGGCGCTTCGCTGCAATATCACGACCGACGAGCATCCGCTGGGCGTTTTCCATCCGCATGCCGAGTACCACCACATTAAGAAGGAGAACATCGGCCTGATCGAGGTCATGGGCCTGGCCATTCTGCCGCCGCGCCTGGTTCCCGAGCTTGGCGCTGTCCGTGAGCATCTGCTGGCAGCCAAGGTCGATGCCAGCTACGACCTTGCCGGTGCGCTCGAGGGCGATGATCTTTGCCGCAGCCACGCCGCATGGGCTGAGGACGTCTTTGCCCGCCGCGCCGACGAGCTTACGGCCGAAAACGCCATCGACATCCTGCACGAGGAGGTCGGCGTGGTGTTTGGCCACGTGCTCGACAACGCCGGCGTCTTTAAGTGGGACGAAGCCGGCCGCGCCGCCCAGCAGCGCTTTATCGACTCACTGTAATGGTCCCTTGGGGACGGAGGAAAACAGATCATTTCGTCTTCAAGACAACGGCGCCCGCCGGCAACATCGCCGACGGGCGCCGTTTTTGAGTGTAGTCATTGGGGTCATTCTTAAGGGGCGTTCTTAAACGACTAGTCATTAAAGAGCGTCCCCAATGACTACTTGCGACCAAGGCAACGCCGGTGTCTTGGCAACGACAGCGAAAACGCCCCTAAGCGAGCAAGGTGACGTGAAAGAGGAGGGCATTGACCTTTTGGTCATGCCCGACGATTGAACGTCAGATTGCCGCTTAGGGGCGTTTGCAGCGTCGCGCCGTTACGCGGTTTGGTAAAACCGCGTAACCCTACAGCTCCGTTACTTCAACACTGTTGTAGATCTCGTCCCAGCGGTCCATGACCAGGTGACCGGTCTTGGGATCCATAGCGTTGAGCTTGCCGCAGGTATTGGCGGTCTTGAGCACCGTGACGTCGTCGGCACCAGCCGCAATGGCATGCGCAAAGCCAGCGATGGTCGAGTCGCCGGAACCCGTTGCGTTCACAGCCGCAATCGCGGGCGTCTTGGCGCGGAACGCGCGACCCTCATGGAAGCCAACCGAACCGGCAGCGCCCATCGAAACGACAACCCAGGGGATACCGGCAAAACGGTCATCGGCGGCAAGCGCCTCGCGCAGGGCATCGACATCATCGGTCGTAAAGGACGTACCCAGTAGGCCGTTAATCTCGGTCAGGTTGGGCTTTACGAGCTCAGGCTTAGCGTCGGACTCCAGCGCGGCCTCCAGCGATGCACCCGAAGTGTCGAGCAGCACCTTGGCGCCCGCCTCCTCGGCGATCTTGACGAGCTCGGCATAGTAGCCGGCATCGACGCCACGCGGCAGCGAGCCCGAAAGCGTCACGACGTCCGCCTTCGCTGCAAGCTCGGCAAACTTGGCCGTAAAGGCCTCGAGCTCGGCCGGGGCGATCTGCGGGCCGCTCTCCAGCAGCTCGGTCTGATTGCCCTCGTGCAGGATATTCAGGCAGATGCGCGTCTCACCAGCAATAGGCACAAAGTCGTTCTTGACGCCGTCGGCATCCATAAGCTCGGCCATATAGGCACCCATGTGGCCGCCGAGCAGGCCGGTCGCGAGCACGTCGTCACCCAGCTGCAGCAGCACGCGACTCACGTTGAGGCCCTTGCCGCCAGCGGTCTTTTCGGGTGTCACACGGTTAACATCGTCGATGATCAGCTTGTCGAGCTGATAGCGCGTATCAATCGACGGGTTCATGGTAACGGTCAGAATCATGTTGAACTCCTGTTCCGGGGCGGCATAACCCGCCCCAAACATACGATAACTCGTTAAAGGATCTCGATCTCAAAGCCGCGAGTGACGGTCTCTCCCGGCTTGGCCACCAGGCAGCCACGCTTGTGCTCCAGAATATCGTCCTCGTCGGAGCAGGTGGACAGACCACCCCACGGTTCAACAGCCACAAAGTCGCCCTCGGGCTTGCTCCACACAATCAGGTACGGCATATCGGGGAACGTCAGGCGCACGCCCTTGTCCTCGGTTTTCTTGGTCAGCGTAACCACACGGCTCTCGAGCACGTCGAAGATGGTCTCCGCGAAGTCGAAGAGTTCGTGAGTAAGCGGCAGGTTCTGGCCGATCATGGGGTTCTTGCTGCGATGCTCAACATCAATCAGGCCCGTCGAGGGAACGGCAGTACAGAGCTCGGTGGCCTCACGCTGATCAAAACGAAGTTCATAGTCGTCATAGGACTCGCCCTCGTCGAGCGGGCACTTAAAGCCGGGGTGGCCACCCACAAAGAATGGCATATCCTCGGTGCCCTCATTGGTCACCTCGTACGACACGGCCACCTTAGCCGCATCGATCGTGTAGCGCGCGACGATCTTAAACGGATACGGATACTGCTCGAGCAGTTCGGCATGGTCGGCAGAGCTTAGGCTCAGCGCAACCATGTTGTCGCCCTGCTCCTCGAGCTTCCACTCCTGCTTGCGGGCAAAGCCGTGGCGGGCAAGCTTGACCGCGCGGCCGCCCATGGTCATCGCGCGGCCGTTACGAAGGCCGCCGCAAATCGGAAAGCAAATGGGCGCCTGGCCCGACCAGACCGAAGGATCGCCCTGCCACAGGTACTCGCGACCGTTGGCTTTAATCGAAGTGAACGATCCGCCAGCCGTGCTCAGTGCCACACGAACAGAACCGTTATCAAGAACAAACTCCATAGGAGCCTTCCCTTTCGTACGCCAGCCCGCCGAGTCAGTGGGGCTGATAGAAAACCGGCCCGCGCCCCCTCACAGAAACGCGAGCCGTCAATTGAAAAGCTGCAGAATGCCGGGTACCGTCAGGAGCGAAGCGCTCAAGCTCAGCAAGCAAACGTGTTATCGGAGCAGCTTGCCGTATCAGAAATCTTCGCAACAACAGCGGTAACCCCACAGGTCACTCAGACATCAGCGAGAAGCCAGCTGGCGAGGCAAGGTGCCGTGAAGCGAGGCGGCATTGACCTTCTGGTCATGCCGCCGAAACTGAACGGCAGATTGCCCGCCAGATGGCTTCGCAGCGTCGACCCGTTACGCGGTTTGGCAAAACCGCGTAACCTCCTTAGTCGTGGTATTCGCCGCGGTCCCACTTCTCGAGGAACTCGTCAAAGAAGTGCGGGTCGGCCTGAGCCTCGGCGTCGGCCTTATTGCAGGCGTCGATCTTGGCGATCAGGGCGTCGTGCTCGGGAGTCTTCTCGTAGGGCTCCTCCAGGAAGGCAAGCATGATATCGGCCATCAGGAACTCGCCGGTGATCTTGCCGCCAAAGCCCACGATATTCGCGTTGAGCTCGCGGCGGGCATACAGGGCAGAGGTCATGTCGCGGACCAGGGCGCAGCGAGCGCCGGGAACCTTGTTGACGGCGTTGGTGATGCCGATGCCGGTGCCGCACAGGGCCACGCCAAAGTCGGCCTTGCCGCTGGCAACAGCCTCGCCCACGGCCTTACCGTAGATGGGATAGTGCGTACGGGTGTGGCTGTAGGTGCCGCAGTCGAGCACCTTGTAGCCAGCCTGCTCCAGGCGGTCGGCCAGATAGATCTTCTCGTCCGTAACGATATGGTCGCAACCGATTGCGATGGTCTTCTTCATCAGAACGTCCTTTCGTCTGAATTCACAAGTTGAGGTAGAAGTTCGAGTTCTCGGTGGCTCTCGTTAGGCCATCTTGTTGAGCATGTCGACACGGATCTGGTGACGGCCGCCGGCGTACTGGGCGCGCAGGAACTCGCGGGCGATCTTCTTGGCGACCTCGGTGCCCACAACGCCCGGGCCCATGGTGACCATGCGCGAACCGTTGTGCTCGCGGGTCATGTAAGCGGAACGCTCATCGGAAATGTTGGCGACGACCATGCCCTTGATCTTGACGGCGGCCATATAGGAGCCGACGCCGTACTTATCGAATGCGAAGCCCTGGGAATCCTTGTGCTCCAGCAGGTCCTTGGCAACGGCGGTCGCGGAATCGACAAAGTCCGCGGCAGGGATCTCGGAATAGTCGACGACCTCGTGACCGTCAGCGATGAGCATCTCCTTGATGGACTCCTTCATCGACATACCGTCGGCATCGGAAGCGATTACAACCCTCATGACATCCTCCTTGAGAGATACGCAGGTGCGCAGTTTCTGTTTGGAAGTGTTGAATCGCGTTCAGGTCCGGGCATCTGAATGTGCGGTTCTTCACTGTTCATGTTTATTTGAACACATTCGAACAGTAACTGCAACAACTATTTGTTTATCTTTGTTCTTTTTTGAACAAATACCGTTCACGGTTGATTGCCGACCGTTTGAGCCCGGCGCAGACGTAGCGACCATGTGTTCAACAAACAAAAGGGCGGCCGAGAACGTGTCTCGGCCGCCCTTCTTACGGTTGATCTTCCAAAGATCGCTTTGCCGCCTACTCAGACTGCCCACTCTTCTTGGCATGTTTGGACGGAGCGCTCAAGAAACGACCCGTCAGATAGTTCGCGGGACCGGAGATATCGATCCCCAGCAGGGTGTGGCCCAGCCACAGAAACGCCACGAGCACCAGCAGAGGAATCACACACGAGGTCACGATCATCACGATGACGCCTTCGATGAGGTCGGTCACCTGCTGCACGATCTCGTCGGTCATCTGTTTGGCGCCGCTGGTCACCGACGTAACAAGACTCGAGGCCCCATCAGTCAACTGCTCGAGCACGTTTTTGGACTCCGTGGCCTCGGACTTTTTCTTGCTCGATTTTGAGCTGGTCTCGGCTGACTTGTCCGTGGCATCAGCCGTCTTTGCGGCATCGCTCGCCTTTTGCTCTGTCTGCTCGATACTCACCCGATACGTCTCATCGACCTTTTGCGATACCCACACACTCGCGGGCACAAGCGCCATGCCGATCACGGCAACCACCAGCACGCGTGTCGCCACACGGCGCAGGACAGCGCTCGTGCTCCAGCGCCCGTGAATGCCGAGCGACACCGCAAGGAGCACCAACGCAAACGGGATTAAGATGCCCAGACCAACCGACCACAAAATAGTCAGCAGATATTTCTCGAGGTAGAGCACGGCCAGCACGATACCAAGGTTGCCTGAAAGCTGTGCGAGCTGCTCGGCAACCGGCGTTCCCGTATCACCCGGCAGCGCCGTAATACCCGCAGATAGAGCAACGCATGAAGCCGTGAGCGCCAAAACGTTACCTTTCTTTTGATCGATGACCTCGATGGTGGAGTCCCAAGTCTTGGTATCGGCAAAATGCGGGCGCGCGACAAAGCCCGACAGCAGCGCCAGCACCACGAGCGCAACGATAAAGCCAATCTGCAACTTTTTGTTTGCGCACACGACATCGGACAGGCTGGGCTGCAGCTCGGTTACCGTCGTATGCTCGGTTATCTGGACAGGACGCCCATGAGCCATCTCATACGCGTCTCTTTTTTGAATTGATCCGTTGTCCGGCATTTGGATACCTCCTCATTCCGGCCTGTATTGCGGTGGAAAGTATACCCACCCATCGAAAAACCGAACGGCAAGACGAACGGAGCGCACTAAGACTGTCCCCAATGCCCAGTCGTTTAAGAACGTCCCCAATGACTATCTCCGGATGAGTTGCGGTGGAATAGGGATTGTTTTGCGCCCGCCGGCCCCTATTCAGTCCTTATTTCACCGCAACTTGGAGGAGGACAGAAAAAGCCCTGTCGCGGGTGCGGCAGGGCTTTTGGAAGGGGGCTTGGTTGTGAGGGTTCGTTAGGCGAGCTTGGCCTCGAGCTCAGCGATGCGCTTGTAGGCATCGATGGTAAAGCGGGTCTGCTTCTCCAGGATCATAGTGGTCATGAGGGTGTCCTGAGCGTGAGCCATGATGAAGGTCATCTCCATCTCGCCACCGCCGGCCTCCTGCGAAAGCAGCTTGGTCTGCGTGTCGTGGGCACCGATGAGCGCATCGCTGGCATCCTTGTGCAGCTGCTCGGCCTTCTCAAAGTCACCCTCGCGAGCAGCATCGAGCGCTGCAAGCAGATCGGTCTGGGCGTCACCTGCGTATGCGACAATCTCGAATCCAACCATCGAGATTTCTTCTTTGGTTGCCATGTTGCGTTCCTTTCACATATGAACCAATGGAGAGCATCGCGTCCGGGCATACGCGCTGCGTTGTGTATGACAGAAACAATAATATTCAAACAAAAAAGAACAGCACAAAACGTAATTTCGAGCTATGAACGGTTACTTTTCGTCCGTGAACGGTTTTTAAACCAATCTGAACAATATCGAACACAATTAGCGGCAACCCAAACAGACCCGCGCCCTAGCGCCAATCGCGTACCGTATCGCCCTCGACGAGCACGCCCGGAAACAGCATGTGCTCCACACCGGGTTCAACGCCCTCGGCGCCGGCAATCTTGTCGACCGCCCACATGCCGACGCGCTTGTTGTCAAAGCGCACCGTGGTCAGGCGACGATCGGGCACGATATCGCCCAGACTATCGTCAACACCCACCACGCTCACGTCCTGGGGCACGCACTTCCCGCGCGACTCCAGCCCGCGGATGCAGCCGTAGGCCATGGCGTCGTTGGAGGCATAAATGGCCGTGCAGGTCGGATCATCCGCAAGCACCTGGCCGGCAGCATATCCACTCTGCGCCGTCCAGTCACCGCGCACGAGCTGCGGTGGCTCAATGCCATGCGCGCGCAATGTCTCGCGCCAGCCTTCCTCACGCCGCATGCCCGAAAGCGAGCGCTCGGGACACGAGATAAAGTGCACGGTTTTGTGCCCCCGCCCCAGCAAGTACTCGACCACCTGGCGCGAACAATCGAACTGGTCGTTATCGACCGTAGAACAGAGCGGGTGCTCCAACATCGTAACGAGCACCGTCTGCATGCCGGGCAGCGGCTCGAAGGTGCCAAAGTCCGCCGGCATGCGGTTCATGATCACAACCATACCGTCCACCGGCAGTGCGCTCATACGCGACGATGCGCTCTCGAGGGTATACGGATGCCCGTCTACTTTAGTAAGGGTGATGGCATAGCCATGTTTGTCAGCCGCGGCGGCAAAGCCCTCCATACGATCGAGGTTACCGGTACCGGTAATGTTGAACATGGCGACACCAACGGTCTTAAACTTGCCGCGGCGCAGCGATCGACCGGCAAAATTGGGGCGATACCCCAGCTCGCGCATGGCGGCACGCACGCGCTCCTTGGTCTCGGGGCGCACGCTGGGCGAATCGTGCACCGTACGCGAAACTGTCTGCTCCGAGACGCCCGCGAGACGCGCCACATCCTTAACGGAAACCGATTTTTTAACAGCGGCCATAGGTCGATCTTTCTATGTCGACGATGCCATTGGCGGCACCCTACGCAGTCATTTTTAACGCCTTCAAGTATATCCAACGCCTCCCCCACCATACGCTCACCACCCAAAACCTACCGTTCACCGACATTTTTGCTTCCCCGAACGGCTTTTATCGCCCAAATGTTAACGTTGCCATTGTGCAAACACAGAGCCACCGGGCGGCTCAAACGTTTACGCGTAAGGAATCGACGGTTCGCAGGCACAGGAACCACCGGTTCGCGTCTTTTTTTGTGTCACAAAATGGCAACGTCAACATTTTGGCAACCGAACGTCAAAAGCTACCATCGTTGCTAACCCACCGACTCTTAGGAGCATTGCATGGAGCAACTCATCGCCATCATCGAAAAGGGCCAGCCCTTTTTCAACGCGATCGCCCGCAACAAGTACCTCAAGGCGATCCGCGACGGCTTTATCTCCGTCATCCCCATCATCATCTTCTCGTCCATCTTCTGCCTGGTAGCCTCGGTCCCCAACATCTGGGGTTTCTACTGGCCCGATGACATCAACAACGCCCTGTGGAAGTGCTACAACTACTCCATGGGCATCCTGGCCATCGCCTGCGCCGCCACCACGGCCAAGCACTTCGCCGACGCCCAGAACCGCGATCTGCCCAAGAACAACCAGATCAACTTTATCTCGTGCATGTGCGCGGCCATCATCGGCTTCTTGCTCCTTTCGAGCGACACCATCGCCACGGACGCTGCCAGCGGTTTCAACACCACCTACCTTGGTTCCAAGGGCCTGCTGACCGCTTTCATCGCTGCGTTTGTGACCGGCATCATCTACAAGTTCTTCATTAAGCGCAACATCACCGTCAAGATGCCCGAGCAGGTTCCGCCCAACATCTCGCAGACCTTTAAGGACATCATCCCCTTCTCCGTCTGCATCACCGTCTTTTGGGTTTTTGACATCGTCTTCCGCGCTGCTTTTGGCTTCTGCTTTGCCCAGGGTGTCATCCAGGTGTTCCAGCCCCTGTTCACCGCTGCCGATGGCTACATCGGTCTCGCTGTGATCTACGGCGCCATGAGCCTGTTCTGGTTCGTCGGCGTCCACGGCCCCTCGATCGTCGAGCCCGCCATCGCCGCCGCCCTCGTTGCCAACATGACCGACAACCTGGCTGCGTTCCAGGCTGGCCAGCACGCTTCCGCTGTCCTGACCCAGGGTGCCCAGTACTTCGTCGTCTGCATGGGCGGCACTGGCGCCACGCTCGTCCTGGTCTTTATGTTCTGCTTCCTGGCCAAGTCCCAGGAGATGCGCGCCGTCGGTAAGGCCGCTATCGTCCCCGTGTGCTTTGCCGTTAACGAGCCGCTGCTGTTCGCCGCGCCCATCGTGCTCAATCCCGTCTTCTTTGTCCCGTTCGTCTTTGCCCCGATCGCCAACATCTGGATCCTCAAGATCTTTATCGACTTCTTGGGCATGAACGGCTTTATGTACACCCTACCTTGGACTGTCCCCGGCCCCATCGGCACCATCATGGGCTTGGGCTTCCAGCCGCTCGCCTTTGTGATGCTCGCCCTTATCCTGGTCGTCGACTTTGTTCTGTACTATCCGTTCTTCCGTGCCTACGACGCCCAGAAGTGCACCGAGGAGGCCGAGATCTCCCAGGAGGAGCTCGCCGCCAAGAACGCCGAGAAGGCCGCTAAGCTCAACGATGCCTTCCAGGGCAAGGCCGACGCCAAGAGCGTTGCCGCCGGCGCTGCTGCCGAGGCCGTGAAGGCCGACGCCCCCGCCGCTCCCGCCGCTGTCGCCACTGAGGCAACGACCGCCAGCGACCTCAACGGCAAGCGCGTGCTCGTGCTCTGCCAGGGCGGCGGAACCTCGGGCCTGCTCGCCAACGCGCTGGCCAAGGCTGCCAAGGAGCGCGGCATTAACCTCGAAACCGCTGCCGAGGCCTATGGCAACCACGTGGACATGCTCCCCGACTTTGACCTGGTCGTACTGGCCCCGCAGGCCGCAAGCTACCTGGCCGACCTGCAGAAGGACTGCGAGCGCGTGGGCAACAAGTGCGTCGCCTGCCGCGGCAAGCAGTACATCGAGCTCTCCCAGAACGGCGACAAGTCTCTCGCCTTCGTAAGCGAGCAACTCTCGAAGTAAGTAACGCTCAGGGCCAGCCGACCATCCAAGACCGGCTGGCCCTTCGATTTAGACGATTGGATCATCATGTCCGTTAATCCTGTTAGCGTCACCAACCCGCCTGCGCAGTTTCCAGAGGACTTTGTCTTTGGCGGCGCCACCGCTGCCTACCAGGTAGAGGGCGAGACCCGCACTCACGGTAAGGGCAAGGTTGCCTGGGACGACTTTCTGGAGGCCCAGGGGCGTTTCTCTCCCGATCCCGCTTCGGACTTCTACAACCAGTACCCCGTCGACCTGGAGCTGTGCGAGGAGTTCGGCATCAACGGCATTCGCCTCTCCATTGCCTGGAGCCGCATCTTCCCCAACGGCACCGGCGAGATCAACCCCGAGGGTGTCCAGTTCTACCACGACCTCTTCGCCGAGTGCCACAAGCACCACGTTGAGCCGTTTGTCACGCTGCATCACTTTGACACGCCGCTGCCCCTCTTTGAGAAGGGCGACTTCCTCAACCGCGAGACCATCGACGCCTTTGTGGACTTTGCCACCTTCTGCTTTAAGGAGTACGCCGACCAGGTGACCTATTGGTTCACCTTTAACGAGATCTGGGCGGACGCCTCCAACACCTACATCGAGGGCACCTTCCCCGGTGGCGTCAAAGCTCATCTGGCCGAGGCCTTTCAGTGCGAGCACAACATGATGCTCGCCCACGCCAAGGCTGTGCTGGCCTTCCACAACGGCGGCTTTAAGGGCAAGATCGGCGTCATCCAGTCGTTGGAGTTTAAGTACCCCCTCAACGAGAACGACCCCGCCGACATCAAGGCCGCCAACAACGAGCACGTGCTGCAGAACCAGTTCTTGCTCGACGCCACCTTCCGCGGCGACTACGCGCCCGACACCCTCGAGTGCGCCAACCGCTTGGCCGCCATCTCGGGCGGCACCATCGAGATCCTGGACGAGGACCTCGAGATTATGCGCGAAGCAGCGCTCTACAACGACTACCTGGGCGTTAACAACTACCAGTGCCGTTTTTTGAAGGCTTACGATGGCGAGAACGACCTGCACCACAACGGTACGGGCGAGAAGGGCACCGGTCGCTGGCGCGTCAAGGGCATTGGCGAGCATGTGAACAAGCCCGGCATCCCCACCACCGACTGGGACTGGATCATCTATCCCGAGGGTCTGTTCGATCTGCTCGTCTACATTAAGCAGCGCTACCCCAACTACAAGCAGATCTTCATCACCGAGAACGGCATGGGCTACAAGGACCCCTACAAGGACGGTTTTGTGGATGACCAGCCGCGCATCGACTACATCGAGCAGCACCTGCGCTGGCTGCTCAAGGCCATGGAGGTGGGCGTCAACGTGGGCGGCTACTTCCTGTGGAGCCTGCAGGATCAGTTCTCTTGGACCAACGGCTACAACAAGCGCTATGGCTTCTTCTACGTAGACTTTGAAACCCAGAAGCGCACGCCCAAGGCAAGCGCCTACTGGTACAAGCACGTAGCGCAGACCCGTCGTCTGGACTAGTGGCTGGCGGGGTTGCCCGCTCACACAACCTGTTCCCATTTCTCAGCCAGGGGCGGCACGTCACACGGCGCGCCGCCCCCGATCTTTTTGTTTTTGGGCTGGTCAGGAGCTGTTTGTCTCGATCTGTAACATCTAGCCGAGTTTTTGGGTCCTAGCTGTTACAGATTAAGATGAACGAGCCGAGCACGTCTACGCCCGCAGGTCCTTTACGCTGGAACGCTCGACCAGCACGCCCGAAACGAGCGTACGGCTTCTGGAACTCGGGGCTTCCAGACCTGCGACGACCTCGTTGAGCGCACGGATGCCCAGTTCGCGGTGACGGAACTTTACCGACGTCAAAATCGAGTTGGGCATCGTCTTGTAAAGCTCGTCATCAAAGCCAATCACGGACACATCGTCGGGCACGTTCAGCCCCTTGTCGCGCAAGGCCATCATCACGCCGTTTGCCATGCAGTCGTTAGCAGCGAGGACCGCCGTGCAATCGGGTTTATCGGCAAGCACAAGGCCCGCGGCATAGCCACTATCCGCATTCCAATCGCCCTGCAGAGGCTCGGGCGGCTCAATGCCACGCGCCTCGAGTGCCGCACGCCAGCCTTTCATACGGCACTGGCTCGACAGCGACTCTTGCTTACCAGAGACGAAGTACACGTTCTTGTGCCCGTGATTCAAGAAGTACTCGCACGCCATGCGCGCACCACCCTCTTGATCGTCACTGACGGTAGAGCAGGTAGGATGCTCCATCGGCGTGATAATCACCGTCTTGAGGTCTTTCGGCGCCTCAAAGGTATCAAAGTCATCGACCATCTGGCGCAGGTTGAAAATCATGCCGTCGACGGGAAGTTGCGACATCCTACGCGCCGCTTCGGCAAGGGTCATCTTCTCCCCCGCCCGCTTTTTGATCATCGTGAGCGCAAAGCCTCGCTCTTCGGCGGCATCGGCAATACCGTCAATCATGTCCACGGCACCGCCCGACAAGTGAAACAGCACCACGCCGATGCACCCGTAACGGCCCAACTTGAGCGAACGCGCGGCAAAGTTGGTTCGAAACCCGAGCGCCTCCATTGCCGAATGGACCTTATCGCGTGTCGACTCTCGCACGCTATCGGGCTCGTTGATCACGCGCGACACCGTCTTGAGAGAAACGCCTGCGGCAACTGCCACATCGTTCATTGAGACATTTTTCTTGTCCATCGTTGCCACTACTTCTCCAGTCGGTTTTGCATCGCTTGTTTTTTGTGTTCTAGCATACACTACCTGCCCGACTGACAAATCAGCCGTTTATCGAACAATATCGACCGTTCACCCGTAAATCCTTGTTGCTCTTCCAAAAATGTCTTACGTTGTCATTAACGAATTGACAACGTTGTCATTTCGCAATGCCTTCCTTAAGCAGGAAGGTTTCCGGGCAGTCCTAACCATCCATCGACGACCAGTTCCATCCACATGCATTGCGCATCGAGCAGCAAAGGAGCTCTATGGACGCCATCGTAAAGATGCTCGAAAAGCATCAACCGTTCTTTGAGAAGATCTCGAGGAACATCTACCTCCAGGCCATTAAGGACGGATTCCTTGGGTGCATGCCCATCGTCCTCACCTCTTCGATCTTCCTGCTAATTGCCACCCTTCCTGGCGTAGTTGGCATCACGCTGCCCCAGCCGCTCATCGACTGGTGCAACAAGCTGTACAACTTCACCATGGGCGTCATGGGCATCATGGTTGCCGGCACCACCGCCAAGAACTTTACGGCTTCCATGAACCGTCGCATGCCCGCCGGCAAAGTGCTCAACGACGGCTCCACCATGGTGGCCGCCCAGTGCAGCATGCTGCTGCTCGCCGTTACGCAGTTCACCACCAAGCTCGACGGCTCCGAGTTTTCGGTCTTCGACTGCACCAGCATGGGTACGCGCGGTCTGTTCTCGGCCTATATCGCCGCGTTCATTACCGTGTGGGTCTATAAGTTCTGCGTCTCGCGCGATCTGACCATTAAGCTGCCCAAGGAGGTCCCGGGCGCCATCGCTCAGAACTTCCGCGACATCATCCCCTTTGGCGGCGCCGTCATCATCTGCGGCATCATCGATGTCGTCGTGCGCAACCTCATGGGCGTTCCGTTCTCCGAGCTGCTTATCAAACTGCTCTCCCCGCTCTTTACCGCTGCAGAAACCTATCCCGGCCTTATCCTTATCCAGGCAGCCACCGCGTTCTTCTGGTTCATCGGCGTCCACGGCCCCTCGATCGTCCAGCCGGGCATCGACCCCATCCGTCTTGCCAACCAGGCCGAGAACCTGCAGGTTCTGCTGGCAGGCGGCCACCCCGCCCACTCCCTCACCTTTAACATGTCGCTCGTGGGTGAGTTCGGCGGCACCGGCGCCACCTTCATCGTGCCGCTTCTGCTGATTCTCTTTATGAAGTCCAAGCAGCTCAAAGCCGTCGGTAAGGCCTCGATTGTTCCTGTTGCCTTCGCCGTCAACGAACCGCTGCTCTTTGGCGCGCCGATGATCCTTAACCCCTACATGCTCATCCCCTTTGTTGCCGCCGGCTGCGTCAACGTGAGTGTTGCCAAGTTCTTTATCGATAACGTGGGCATGAACGGCTTCTCCTTCGTGGTGCCTTGGGCCACCCCCGCCCCCATCGGTATTTTCATCACCACGAACTTCCAGCTTATCGCTCTGGTATTTGTCGCAATCATCATCTTGCTGGACGCCATCATCTATCTGCCGTTCTTGAAGGCATACGATAAGCTGCTCTGCGACCAGGAGGCCGAGCGTGCCGCCGAGCTGGGCCTCGAGTCCAATGGCGCCGCTGCCATCGCCGCCAACGCCCCTGCACCCGCTGTCGAGCAGACTACCGCTTCCGTCGAGCCGACCGCCGCTGCCGCCGACAGCAAGCCTGTCGCCGATCAGCCCGAGCCCGCCGCCGACGCATCCGCCAAGAAGGATGTCGACGGTCTGAAGGTCCTCGTCCTGTGCGCCGGCGCCGGCACCTCTGCCATGCTTGCCAATGCCATCAAGGAAGGTGCCGCGCAGACCGGAGAGAACATCGCTTCCTCCGCAGGTGCCTATGGCCAGCACACTGCCATCATGGATCAGTACGACGTCATCGTGCTCGCCCCGCAGGTCCGTAGCTACTACAACGACATGAAGGCCGACACCGATCGCCTGGGCATTAAGCTGCTCGCCCCGCGCGGTAAGGAATATATCGACCTTACTCGCGACCCTGCTGGCGCCATCAAGTGGCTCCGCGAGAACCTCGACTAGTTTCTCCCCTGTTGGTGCCCGAATCCCTAGTTCGGGCACCTCTCCCTATTCGTATCCCACAGAAAGGATGACTCATGACCAACCCCATGCAGTTCCCCGACGGCTTTGTGTTTGGCGGCGCCACCGCCGCTTACCAGGTTGAAGGCGAGACCCGCACGCACGGCAAGGGCAAAGTGCCCTGGGACGATTTTTTGGCTGCCCAGGGTCGCTTCTCCCCCGACCCCGCAAGCGATTTCTACAACAAATATCCGGTCGATATCGACCTGTGCCAGCGCTTCGGCATCAACGGCATTCGCGTCTCCATCGCTTGGAGCCGCATCTTCGCCAACGGTACCGGCGAGATTAACTCCGAGGGCGTCGCTTTCTATCACGAGCTTTTCGCCACCTGCAACAAAGCCGGCGTTATCCCCTATGTCACGCTCGATCACTTCGATACGCCCGAGGCCTTCTACCAGGACGGCGGCGAGGGCTTCTTGACGCGCACGACAATCGACGCCTTCGTCGAGTACGCCAAGTTCTGCTTTGCCGAGTTCACCGAGGTCAAGCACTGGTTTACCTTTAACGAGATTCCCGCAACCGCCGAGGGCAGCTTTATCGTTGGCAACTGGCCGCACGGCGAGAAATACCGCCTGGACAAGGCCTTCCAGCTCATGCACAACATGATGGTGGCCCATGCCAAGGCTGTCGTCGCCTTCCATGAGGGCGGCTTTGAGGGCGAGATCGGCATTGTCCAGAACCTGGAGCCCAAGTATCCCCTCGACCCCAACAACGCCGCCGACTGCGAGGCAGCTCGCATGGCCGATGTCA
>CAUAGV010000002.1 GCA_958428675.1 uncultured Collinsella sp. | reverse complement strand
GACTACGTGGTTCCAGAGACGGCGGCGTTGGCATCTGTTTTAACAAGTAAAGAGGTCCGTTTGCGAACGAGCTTCGACTACTGAAGATGCGATGTTCGCACTAACGACATAACGTAATTACGGCATTGTTGATTTACGCACAAATTGAAGAAATCTAAAAGATGGGTCGATTTCACTTCGCCCGCAGCGTTACGGCGCGAGAACGTCCAATGGAACAACTTGGACGCCGCGGTCGGTAACATAGGCTTGTGAACCAAATCCAATAATCGCTACTTTAGAAACCGGCGGGGTGTTTCCGGCAGCAACCATCCGCTCTTCGACGGCAACAAGACTGTCAGATGCCTCTTCGATTTGAGCGGAACTGAGCTTGACCTCAACGGGAATCCACATCCCACCTGGAGCCGCTATGACAGCGTCGACCTCAAGATCGCGGGAATCGTGATAGTGATAAAGGCCCATTCCGTTTGCCCTCGCATAGACCCATAGATCATGGAGCGCCAACGATTCGAAAAGCAGTCCAAGTGTCTTGAAGTCTGACAACAACGTCTCCACAGTCGCCCCGAGCGCAGCCGCTGCAAGCGACGGGTCGGCAAGATGATGCTTACGCGCCTCCCTCAGATGCACTGGAGATCTCATCGCGGGATTCCATGCGGGGATATCGCAGACGAAACTCAATCTGCTAAGAAGGGATATGTATGATGCCGCTGTTTGTCTCGATACGTCGCCACCCAAATCGGCCACAAGCGTCTTGAGCGTCGCAAGAGTGGATTCGTTGCGCGCCAACGACGCGATGACGGCTTTCACTTTCTCAGGATCTCGTCGAGAGCCATCGACGCGGGGGATGTCTTCCTCAGCGACTATCTCGATATATCGTTTTGCCGTCGCGGACGCAATTCGCGCGTCACGCCCAATCGACGCCGGCCATCCACCGCAAACGATGCGCTCGGCGATCTCGGCAGAACCCATCGATCCGAAGGCGCCACTTAACTTTTCGCCAGAAATGATGCCCGACAGCTTAACCGCACCGCTAGATTTCCCAAGTTCGAAAAGCGTCATGGTGTCCATGCGCAATTTAGCGAACCTTCCAGCGCCACTGTGCATCGGCCGCTCATTGTCTCGCGGTGTCGCCGACCCCGTAAATATGAACTGGCCAGGCTCGCCGCCGCGGTTGTCGCACTCAAACCGTGCCGCGTCCCAAAGTTTCGGAACCTCCTGCCATTCGTCGATCAGCCGCGGCACCTCGCCGGAAACGGCAAGCGCCGGGTCCGTCTCGGCGCGGAAGCGATTCTCGAAGTTGCGCGACGGGTCCATGAGGAGGAGCCTGGACGCCGCACGGGTCCCGGCCGTGGTTGTCTTCCCGCACCATTTAGGTCCTTCGATGAGAACGGCACCGAATATCCCAAGCATCTGGTCGAGCTCATTTTCGATAATTCTAGCGTAGTACTTTTTTGGCATAGTTTTCACCATTGCTTACCAGCGCGTTTAACCAAATTTACAGTTTTCATTTAACCAGATTTCAATTATTTGATTAACCAGATTTGCGTATTTCAGTTAACGAGACAGATTAAACATGAACGAGCCAAGTCAGATGAGAATCATCTACTCGACACCGCGCATGAGCTCCGAAATGGTGATGTGAAAGCCGTCGGCAATCTTCTTGAGATTTGAAAGGCTGACATTGCGCCGCCCGACCTCAATGCTCGCGTAGTAGGAGCGATCCATCTCAATCAAATTAGCGGACGGAGTGCCCGGGCTCGTTGCGCCTAGGGTGCGGCGGGGTCGGCGACGTCGGAGGTGTCGATCTCGCCAAGAATGGCGAGCCGGCTGATGAACGGGATGCCCTCGGGTTCGTCCACCTCGACGCCGCCGAGCACGATGGTGTTGTCACGCATGTCGATTTGGGTCGTGAACACGGTCTGATCGCGGCCCGAGGCGATAAAGCCGATGCCCGCGAGAACGATGCCCGCGGCAATAAGCCTGCCCGCCACGGCGAGGTAAATCTTCTTCGCGCTGGTCATGGTACTCACTCCTTTCTACGCCGCGAGATACGCGGCAGCAGCCCGGAGAGCGTCGCCCCGCCGCGAACTCCTCATCTTGGACGAGCTGGGCTACGTGCCGCTGGACATCGAGGGCGCGAGGCTGCTGTTCCAGGTGATGTCGGTGCCGGAGGGCAGGCAGAGCATGATCGTCACGGCCAACATAGAGTTCAGCAAGTGGGTGACTGTGTTCGGCGACGACAAGATGGCGGCGGCTGTCGTGGACAGGCTCGTCTACACGGGCAGGCTCGTGGAGTTCAACGGCGTAAGCTGCAGAATTGAATCCCGTGTTTTGTGCTGCTTGCTGGCGTTGCCTGGGCATTGATGGCTACGTAGTTCAAGAGACGTTGCTGCTGCTTGGATTTTGCAGTTAAAGAGGCCCGTTTCCATGGTTTTGGTTGGGGAAACGGGCCTCTTTTGGGTTTGGGTTTGTGGATTGACGAAGGTGACGTTCGTCGGCAGCTATTTTGAGTTCTTGAGGCGGCGTGTGGCTGTGGCGGTTATTCCGAGTCCCATGACGGCGATTCCTGCTAGCGCGATTGCGCTCGGCGTTGTGTCGCCTGTGTTTGCGAGTTTGCCGGCGGTCGTATTCGCTTGCTTGCCGCTGCTCGAGTTCGCCTGCTTGGCGGAGCTCGGTGCGGCGTCTTTGCCGGTCGCGGACGAGCCGGCGGGCTGTGCCGTCTCGCCCGGTTGCGCCGAGCCGGAGGGAGGCGTCGTCTCGGTGGGTTGCGTTATCTCGGGCGAGGTGGCCTTGTCTGCCGCGGCTTTCGCCTCTTCGTATGCCTTGCAGGCGTCGTTATAGGCCGCTTGTGCCTTTTCCAAATCGCCGAGGAGCGCATCTCGCTTGGCTATGTCCTCGTCGATGTGGGCTTTGGCTTCCTTTGCCTCACTTTAGAAATACTGAACCTGTCTTTCCTGGCTTTCGAGCTGGCGTTGGCAGTGGTGAAGATCATCTTCACAAGATTTTTCTCGCCTTTCTGCCGACATGATCTCACTTCGCAACTGCTTAATAGTTTCGTTAGAAGCTCCGTCGTCGATTGCCTTATTTAATTTTGCCTGAAGGCCGCTTGTCCGGTTGCGGGCCTCATCGTATCTGGCTTGGGCTGCATCGACGTTCGCTTGCATGGCGGGAAGGGGTTCCCTCCGTTTGGCGGCTTCCGTCACCACCATGTCGTAGATCTCTTGAAAAGCGGCAATGTCATCATCGATTTCCGCAAGTTTCTCGGGACTTGCGGCGTCTTTTGCGGCCTCGAGGTTTTTGAGCGCTTCCTGCATGGCTGCATACGCTTTTTCTTTTGCGGCGGCCGCATCTTCCGTCTGCAAGGCAACTGCACCGGTGGGGGAGCTGGTTTCTGCCGCGATCGCCGTTGCGGGGGCGATTCCCGCGGCAAGTGCCGCGGAAAGGGCGATGCCCACGGTTGCGCGTCTTGCACTTCTTGCGAGAATGTCGTTCATCTCGGCACCTCATTTCAAGGGTTGGCGACTCAGCTTGGTAGCACTACTGTAAGTATACCAAGTGATTGACCCGCAACTTGCCGGGCATGCGCGCCTCTCCGCTTCTCTGGAAACCGAATCCCATTAGAAATGACGAGTTGCTTACGCTTCTTTTGGGCTCACCGTACTATCATGATTCGAATTGAGTGTGAATGATGATAGGGAGCGCCTTTTTATGATTGAGCTGCTCAGGCGTTTTGGCGGTAAGTTTCGCCGGTATATGGTGATTGGTCCTGCATGCAAGCTGATCGAAGTGATCTTTGACCTGCTTACGCCGCTGGTGATTGCCCAGATGATCGATAAGGGCATCGGCGCACACGATGTCAACGCCGTCGTCCGTTACGGCGCGGTGCTCGCCGCCATGGCTGTAATCGGCATCTCGTTTACGCTCGTCTGCCAAAAGATGGCGGCGCTCACCTCGCAGGGCATGGGTACCGACATCCGCGGCGCGCTCTACGGGCACATCAATAAGCTGAGCTATGCTGAGCTCGATCGCTTTGGCACGCCGTCGCTCATCACGCGTATCACCAACGATGTCAACCAGGTGCAGCTGGCCGTGGCGCTGGGCGTGCGCATGCTCATCCGCTGGCCCTTCCTGGCGGTGGGCTCCATGGTCGCGGCCCTTGCCATCGACCTTAAGCTCGGCATCATCTTTTTGATTTGCACGCCCGCCATCGGCCTGGTGTTTTGGTTTGTCATGGCGCGCTGCATTCCGTATTACAGGCAGCTGCAGGCAAAGCTCGACCGCATCGCGCTCATTTGCCGCGAGGGGCTTTCGGGTGCCCGCGTTGTTCGCGCCTTTGTGCGTGAGGACCACGAGCGCGAGCGTTTTGCCCAAGCCGCCGATGACCAGGCCAATACCGCCATCGCGGTGGGCAAGCTCTCGTCAATCCTTAATCCCGTCACGTTTCTTGTGATGAACCTGGGCGTGTGCGCCATCCTGTGGGTGGGCGGCATCCAGGTCAACGTGGGCGAGCTCACGCAGGGCCAGGTCATGGCGTTTGTGAACTACATGACGCAGACCCTGACCTCCATCGTGTACGTCGCCAACCTGGTCGTGGTCTTTACCAAGGCGAGCGCCAGTGCGTCGCGTCTCAACGAGGTGCTCAATTGCGAGCCGAGCATCACCGACGAGGACAACCAGCTGGTCACACTGCCCGAGCCGAGCGACCTGGCGGGTGGCGCTGTTCTGGTCTCCGCGCTGAGCTTTGACCATGCGAGTTTTTCGTTTGGCGCGGGCGCTGCCAACGCCGTCGACGATGTGACCCTGGAGCTGCCGCTGGGCAAAACGCTCGGCATTATCGGCGGCACGGGCAGCGGCAAATCCACGCTCGTCTCGCTCATCCCGCGCCTGTACGATGCGAGCACCGGCAGCGTGAGCGTGATGGGCTCCGACGTGCGTGCCTGGCAGCTTGACCAGCTGCGCCACGTGGTTGCGACCGTTCCGCAGCGCGCGTCGCTGGTGAGCGGCACCATCCGCAGCAACCTGACCTGGCGTGACGAGTCGGCAACCGACGAGGAGCTCTGGGCAGCACTCGACATGGCGCAGGCGAGCGAGTTCGTGCGCAACAAGCCGCAGGGGCTCGATGCCCCGGTCGAGGCGGGCGGTAAGAACTTCAGCGGTGGCCAACGCCAGCGCCTGACCATCGCGCGCGCCCTGGTGGGCTCGCCTCAGATATTGATCATGGATGACTCCGCCTCGGCGCTCGACTTTAAGACCGACGCGGCGCTTCGCCATGCCATCCGCGAGCGCAGTGTGCGCGGTGCCGCCGAGGGCGGGCTGCCACTCACGACCGTCATCGTAAGCCAGCGCGTCTCGACCGTACGCGACGCCGACATGATCTGCGTACTCGACCACGGCTCGGTTGCGGGCCTGGGCACGCACGACGAGCTCTACGCAGGCTGCCAGCTCTATCGCGAGATTTGCCAGTCGCAGCTGCGCCGCGAGGAGCTCGAGGGCCAGCAGGGGAGCGCGGCGCCCGCGTCCGCCCAGACCGCCCCTGCATCTGTTTGCGCAAAGGAGGGCTGCTAAATGAATCCGTATACTTCCTCCGGTTCGGTCGCCACGATGACGGCCAACGTATCCGGCAACGATAGCCTCAACGACCTGGGCGACGGTCCGCGCCAGCCCGGTGATCCCGAGCGCTATCCCGTGGGCGCGGTGACCCGCCGCCTGATGGGCTACGTCCGTCCGCACCGTATTTCGTTTACGGCGTCGTTTGTGAGCGCCGCCATCTCGGTGATTCTGCAGCTCTACACGCCCATCCTCATTGGCGAGGGCATCGACCTGATCGTCGCCACCGGGCAGGTGGACTTCGATGCGCTGCTGCCGCTCGTTACCAAACTCGCGATTGTCGTGATGGGTGCTGCGGCCTTCCAGTGGCTGCAGGGCTACTGCGTTAACCGCTTGTCCTACGAGACGGTGCGCGACATGCGCGTGGAGGCGAGCGACAAGCTCAGCCGTATGCCGCTCAGCTTTATCGACGGCCATGCCCACGGCGACCTTATGAGCCGCGTGGTCAACGACGTCGACCAGGTCGGCGACGGTCTGCTGCAGGGCTTTACCCAGCTCTTTACCGGCGTTATCACCATCGTTGGCACGCTCGCGTTTATGCTCTCCATCAACCTGATCATGACGCTCGTGGTGGTGCTCGTCACGCCGCTTTCCATTTTTGCAGCCGGCGCCATCGCCAAGCTTTCCAACAAGAGCTTTACAGCACAGCAGCGCATCCAAGGGCAGCTCGGTGGTCATATCGAGGAGTATGTGGGCGAGCAGAAACTTGTCGACGCCTTTGCCTACGGTCCGCACGCTCAGCAGCGCTTCGATGCCCTCAACGCCGAGCTCTACACCGCGGGCGAGCGCGCGCAGTTTATGGGTTCGCTCTCCAACCCCGGCACGCGCTTTATCAACAACATCATCTATGCCGTGGTCGCTGTGATCGGCTGCGTGGGCGTGATCACGGGCGTGCCTGCGGCGCTCACGGTGGGCGGCGTGCAGATTTTCCTGTCCTATGCCAACCAGTACACCAAGCCGTTCAACGAGGTCACCAACGTCATTACGCAGATCCAGACCGCGTACGCCTCGGCGCGCCGCATGTTTGCACTGCTCGATGCCCGCGAGCAGGAGCCCGATGCGCCAGATGCCGTGGAGCTTGCCGCCCCGCAGGGCGAGGTGACCTTTGAACACGTGGACTTTAGCTACGTGCCCGACCGCAAGCTGCTGCAGGATATCTGCATCGAGGCCAAGCCCGGCATGCGCTTTGCCCTCGTTGGCCCCACGGGCTGCGGAAAGACAACGCTCATCAACTTGCTGCTGCGTTTTTACGATATCGATGCCGGTCGCATTGCGGTCGATGGCCGTTCCTCGCGTGACTACACGCGCGCAAGCCTGCGCCGCGCCTTTGGCATGGTGCTGCAGGACACTTGGCTGTTCGAGGGCACCGTGGCCGAAAACATCGCCTACGGTTGTCCCGATGCTACGCGCGAACAAGTTATCGAAGCCGCCAAGCGCGCGCACGCGCACAAGTTTATCGTGCAGCTGCCGAAAGGCTACGACACGGTGATTGGCGAGGACGGCGGCACGTTTAGCCAGGGTCAAAAACAGCTGCTGTGCATCGCGCGCGTCATGCTCACCGACCCGGCGATTCTGCTGCTGGACGAGGCGACCTCGAGCATCGATACCCGCACCGAGCTGCAGGTTCAGGCGGCATTCGACGAGCTCATGGCCGGTCGCACAAGCTTTGTCGTGGCGCACCGCCTGTCGACGATTCGCAACGCCGATTGCATCCTGGTCATGCGTGACGGTCAGATTATCGAGCGCGGCACGCATGACGAGCTGCTAGCGGCAGGCGGCTTCTACGCCGAACTCTACCGCAGCCAGTTTGCCCAGTGAGCAAGCCCGTGGGGCTAATTAATCAATCGACAGACGGTGGTTTACATCTGTCACGTTAGTACTAAGATATTCATCTAATAAATTGCATTAGTGGCTTTAGTTTTGGGGGAAACGAGGCAACGTGAACATGACGTGCTCTATGGTGGTCAACAGCAAGAGCGGTAATACCAGGATGGTTTCGGGCGCGATCAAGCGCGCGCTGCAGGCTGCGGGTGTTGAGTTTGTCCATGCCGCGGCGTTGAGCGACGATGCGGATGCAGATCAGGTTGCGCTCGAGGCGCAGGGGGCCTGCGCGGCCGACATGGTGCTCGTCGGTTTTTGGTGCGACAAGGGCGCGTGCACGCCTTCGGTCGCGGCGTTGCTCTCCGCCTTGCACGGCAAGCGCGTGTTCCTGTTTGGCACCTGCGGCTTTGGCGCCGACCAGAGCTATTACCAGCAGATTATCGATCGCGTGACCTCCAATTTGGCCAACGATGCCGAGCTTGCGGGCTGGGCGATGTGCCAGGGCAAGATGGGCCCTGCGGTCAAGCAGCGCTACGAGGCCATGCTCGAGCAAGATCCCGACAACGCCCGCTTTAAGATGCTGCTCGACAACTGGGTTGCCGCAAAGGATCACCCCACCAAGGAGGATCTGGACCATATGGCGGCGGCGGCCAAGAAGGCCGTGCTGGGCGAGTAGCCTCGCCGTTCGCGGTCCTTCGTGCAAAACAATACAAATGTGAAAGCCTCGAAATCCTCGAGGCTTTTTTCTTGACACTCGTGGGCGCAACCGTGGCAAGCGTTCGCTGGATGTATTCAGAGTGGGACACGGTTTCCGGATGCAAAAAAGGCCACATGACGTGGCCTTCAATTTATATATGTTGCGGGTGCCCCCATGACAAGCCGCGTTTCAACACCGAGGCGTCTGCCCGGCGGCGCGGAATGTAAGGTTCATCGCGAGTTCCGCACGAGCCGGAGAGCACTTAATGTGCTCTCCGTGCGAGCAGGACTGCCCGAGCAGGGAACCTAACATTCCGCGCCGCCGGGCAGACGAACCAGGTCGAAGGACCCGCTACTTGATCTTAGTAGTACCCGGCGCCAGGTTGGGGTCGGTCTCGTTGGCCTCGGTCTGGAAGTGCTCGGTATAGACGTTCTTGCCGTCGCGGAACATCTCGTAGTACTGCATCTTGGCGTAATCCTCGCGTGCCTTGGTGGCGGCTGCGGCGGCAGCGTCGTCGCCGGTGACGTTGGAGGAGAGCGCCCAGCGCAGACTGGCGTCCTCGTAGCCCACCGAGTTGATGGCGGGCAGCGACTCGCGCAACGTCATGTGCGCTTTCTGGTAGTCGGTCAGCGGGGCGCCGATCAGCTGCATGAGCTGCGTGGACAGGTAGTTGGTGGACAGGTCATCGACCTCACTCGTCTGGTCGCAACCGGCAACGTCGTAGTTAGCCCAGATGATGTAGTCGGTCTGCCACAGGCGTTCCTGGTGCGTGGCGTCGTCCTCGCCGGTAAACCACTTGTCGTTGAACTTGGAAGGGAAGAACGGCTGATGGTCGCCCCAGAACACCACGACCACCTTGCGGTCGAGCTTGCTCAGGGCGTTGAGGAAGTAGCGCAGCGCCTGGTCGGACTGCTCGATGCACGAGACGTACTCGTCGACATCGGACAGCGTGCCGTCCTCGACGGTCTTGGCGTCCAGGTCGGTCGTGTCGATGTTCAGGTGCATCTGCTTGTCGACCGGCAGCAGGCCCGTGTCGTAGCCCGAGTGGTTCTGCATGGTCACGTCGAAGATAAACTGCGGATCGGCGTTCTGGTCGAGCAGCTCAAGAATCTTGTCGTAGGTCGCCTGGTCGGTCACCATGCCGCGCAGGGTGTCAGCTCCCTGGAAGTCGTTGATGGACAGGAACTGGTCAAAGCCAAAATCCTTGTAGACGTTCTCGCGGTTCCAGTTGGTTGCGTGGTTGGGGTGCATGGCCGTGGTGGAATATCCGAGCGACTTGAACTGCTCGGCTAAGTTTCCGGTCGTCTCCATGTTGTAGATGGTGTAGGGGTACACGCCCGAGCCCAGGTTGGCCATGGAGTTGCCGGTCATAAACTCAAACTCGGTATTGGCGGTGCCGCCGCCGTAGGCGCTCACGTAGAGCTTGCCGCGGCTGAGGCAGTTGGACAGGCTCTTAAAGTACTGCGGGCCTTCGTAGCCGGCGCGCATGTTCTGGTAGATGGATAGGTCCGAGAAGGTCTCGTTCATGATGGCGATGACCGTGGGCTTCTCGCTGTCGAACTGCTCCTTTGCGGCGGCGCGCTCGTCGCTCTTGGCGGCGTCGGACTTGTCGTAGGCCTTGGCGTACTTTTTGAGCGTGGCCTTGGCATCGTCGACGGAGTAGTCGGCGGGTTTGGGCGGCTTGATGGACTGTGCCGCACTAATAAAGGCGGGCAGGTAGCCCTCGCGCCAGTAGCTCTCGAGCGGGCGCCAGGTGTAGACGGTGATGCCGAGGGTGTTGTAGTAGTCGATGAGCGTGACATGCGCGGTTACGCCGCCCAGGCACAGCACTGCCACGAGCAGGTTGGTGAGCAGCATGCGCTTGGCGTTGGCGGCACCCTTCTGACGGTGCGGTGCCACCAGGCCGGCGTACTCGCACAGTAGCATGGCGATGGCGGTAAAGCCCATGGACAGCACGCAGAACAGCGAGATCGAGAAGGTGTAGCCGTTGCCGGCGACCGCGGCGGCGGTGGAGATGGCCGAAAGGTCGCCCGGCTGGATGGGCATGGATTTAAACGTGATGACAAAGAACTCTGCAATGCCTAGGACAAAGAGGGCAAAGGCCAGGACCGCGGGAGCTGCGCCGTGGCGCTGGAATAGGAAGAACAAGCCGACCATGAGCACGGTGATAATGGCCCATTCGAGCAGAATGCACAGGGGGTAGACCCAGGTAAAGTCGTGGTTGGACGAGACCTCCATGCCCAGCAGCGCAAAGACGCCGGCGAGCAGTAGGCACAAGACGGCGGCGACGAGCGGTTTGCCCACAAAGGCGCCGCGCAGGCGGGCGAGCTTGCCGGTGGGGGCGGGGGCGTCGGGCTCGGCGAACGCAAAGACGCGCGGGGCGAAGCGGTCGCGGGCGATGCTGGCCCAAGCGCATCCGGTGAGAATGGCGTTGGTCAGGATGAGCATCACAAAGGCGAGCGGCTCGTTTTGAGCGACGAGGCCCACGGCGCCCCAAATAGTCAAAAAGACCTGGAACAGGCCGAAGGCGACGCTCCACCCAAGAGCACTTTTGGCGACGGTGCTCGACTGAGCGCGAATGGCCTTGGCCTCGCGCAAGACAAGGTAGACGGTCGCCGCAAGACCGACGAGCGAGATGGCGGCAGCGAACATGCTGAGACTCCTCACAAACTAAAACCTACGAAAGCGGGGGTTTACCCGATTGTTACCAAGATATGCGCTGCATTTGGTGACTGCGCACAACAACCAGCCATAATAACGCGCGTGCGTGGCGGTGTTGCGCAATGTAGCGGCGACCTGCGCGATAATGGACGGGAATTACACGGAAACGTAAAGGCTTCTTAAAGAATTAGCGAGGATGGAGCTATGGGTGAGCAGGTTTGTATGACGGGCGCCGAGTACTGCGGCGGAGCTGTGGGCGTGGGCGCGGGCGGCTATCCGGTCGAGACTACGGGCAACGCGGTGCTGGACATTTTGGAGCACCGTTCGTCCACGCGCGCCTTCGCGCGCGATGACAGTGACCGTCCCGCAGCGGTGACCGACGAGCAGCGGGCGGCGATTCTGCATGCGGCGAGTCGCGCGCCGTCGGCAGGCGCCATGATGATGTATTCCATCGTGAGCATTCGCGAGCAGGCTACGCTGGACCGTCTGGCCGACCTGTGCGATCACCAGCCCATGATCGCCAAGGCGCCCTGGGCACTTATATTTGTGGTCGATTATGCCAAGTGGATCGATCTGTTTGAGCACGTGGGCTGCTTTGAGCCCGAGTTTGTCGAGCGCACGGGCAAGGCGCCCCGCCGCGCGCCGGGTTTGGGCGACTTTGCGATCGCGGCCCAGGATGCCGCGATCGCCGCGCAAAACGCCGTGGTTGCCGCCGAGGCCCTGGGGAGCTGCTACATCGGTGATATCGTCGAGAATGCCGAGGAAGTGGCCGGGCTGCTCGATCTGCCGCCATATACCATGCCGCTGTCGATGCTCATCATCGGCACGCCCCGTAAGGAGCGCCCGGCCATTGCGCATCCCGTAGTGAACCTGGTGCACGAGGAACGCTACTGCCGTGCGGATGCCGCGACCATGGACGCGCAGGTGGCCGAGATGGACAAGATGTTTCGCCCGCATGCCCGCGAGGTGGGGGAGCGCGTCGTGGATATCTACACCCGCAAGCACACGAGCCCCTTTATGGCCGAGATGAGCCGCTCCATGGAGTGGTGGTTCAAAAACTGGCTCGGAAAATGACGAACGCGACAAAGGGACAGTCCCTTTGCCACATTCCATATCGCGCGATGGCATAAAGGCCGTATAAATGTTTATCTAGCTGGGAAAACGGTGCATTAAAACATGGGCCGATTGCCTATAATCCCTTCGAACATTAAAGTTGGGAGGAAACCGGCTTATGGAACAAAAGGCCAAGGAGGCAGCCTCACACGCTGCGATTCCTGTGAGCATCTCGGCGATGCTCGTCACGCTGGGCGTGGTGTACGGCGATATCGGCACCAGCCCTATGTATGTAACCAAGGCGCTCGTTGCCGGCAACGGCGGCATCGGAAGCGTGACGGAGGAGTTCGTGCTTGGCGCGCTCTCCCTTGTCGTGTGGACGGTCACGCTGCTGACGACCGTCAAGTACGTGCTGATCTCGCTGCGCGCCGATAACCACGGCGAGGGCGGTATCTTTGCCCTGTACAGCCTGGTCAAGCGTTGCGGCAAGTGGCTTATCATCCCCGCCATGCTGGGTGGCGCCGCGCTGCTCGCCGACGGCATCCTGACGCCGGCTGTTACCGTTACCACGGCCATCGAGGGCCTGCGCACCATCCCTGCGGTCCATGCCGTGCTGGGCGATGATCAGGGCCGCGTCGTCGCCATTACGCTCGCCATCATCATCGCGCTCTTCTTGGTACAGCGCATCGGTACGGCCAAGATCGGTCACGCCTTTGGCCCCATCATGACGCTGTGGTTCCTGTTCCTGGGCGGCACGGGTCTGTTCTTTGTCTTCCAGCACCCCGCCGTGCTGCTGTGCCTCAACCCGGTGCGCGGCATCGCCTTTTTGCTGAGCCCCAACAACCACGCGGGCATCATGATTCTGGGCAGCTGCTTCCTCGCCACCACCGGTGCCGAGGCGCTCTACTCCGACATGGGCCATGTGGGCCGCGGCAACATCTACGCCACCTGGCCGTTCGTTAAGTGCTGCTTACTGCTGTCCTATATGGGCCAGGGCGCTTGGCTTATCAACAACGCTGCCAACCCCGAGCTCATGGGCATTGCCGACCTTAACCCGTTCTACCAGATGCTCGCCCCGGGCCTGCGCCCGTTTGCCGTCGGCCTTTCCACCGTCGCGGCCATCATTGCCTCGCAGGCGCTCATTACCGGCGCGTTTTCGCTGGTGTCCGAGGCCAGTCGCCTGGACCTCATGCCGCACATGCAGGTCTTCTATCCTGCCGAGACCAAGGGCCAGCTCTATATCCCCATGGTCAACAACGTCATGCTTGTCGGCTGCGTCATCGTGGTGCTGCTGTTCCAGAACTCGGCACATATGGAAGCCGCCTACGGCCTTGCCATTACGCTGACCATGATGTGCACCACGCTGCTGCTCTTCTTCTACCTGCACGAGGAGCGCAAGCTCAAGGTTGCTCCGTGGATCTTCGCGGCCTTCTTCCTTTTGCTCGAAGGCTTCTTCTTCGTGAGCTCGCTCACCAAGTTCTTCCACGGCGGCTACTTCACCATCCTCATGGCTGCACTCATCATGGGCATTATGGTGTGCTGGTACAACGGCACGGCGGTCGAGCAGCGCCAGTTTACGCTGCTGCCGCTGCGCAGCTACCTGCCGCAACTCAAGCGCCTGCGCGATGACGATCGCTACGAGCGCCTGAGCGACAACATCGTGTACCTGACCAAGGACACCCATACCGACTACATCGACCGTGATATCGTCTACTCGATCTTGGACAAGCATCCCAAGCGCGCTCGCGCCTGGTGGTTCGTGAATGTCGAGACCATGGACGAGCCGCATACCTTTGCCTATTCGGTCGAGACGTTCGGCACCGACTACGTGTTCCGCGTGCATCTGTACCTGGGCTACAAGATCAACCAGCGCGTCAATGCCTACCTGCGTCAGGTCGTTCAGGACCTGGCTGCCACCGGCGAGCTGCCGTCGCAGACGCACGACTACTCGGTCTATAAGGATCCGGGCAACATCGGCACGTTCAAGTTCGTCATGATCCGCAAGCTGCTGGCGCCCGAAAGCGACGTGGAGCCGAGCGAGCGCACGGCCATCACGCTCAAGTACATCATCCGCCGCGCCGCCGGCACGCCTGCACGCTGGTACGGTCTGGAGAACTCCAACGTGAGCTTTGAGTATGTGCCGCTGTTCACCAAGTTTAAGGCCGTGAGCAAGATGCAGCGCCTGGCCCCCAACGAGCGCCCGTAGGCGCCGACGGGTTGCATGGAGTTGGTTTTCGATGGACAAGATTGAGACCGGGGAGGCAAACATGGATGCAAAGATGCTTGATGGCCGCGAGGTGGTTGCCGAGCTGGTACGTGAGGCACGCGCCGACGCCGCCGAAGATCGGTTCTTTACGAATCGTGCCAACATGGACATGGCCGATCGCGTAATTTCGATCGTGGCATTGGTATTTGGAGCGGTGTGCGTGTGCGCCCTGCTCGCGCACGTGCTGTTTGTCTAACGATCGCAGGCTGCAAAGGCTATACACTTGGAACCACCACAAGGGGAAACCGCCACAAAGGTGCCTGTCCCCTTTGTGGTGGTTTTTGTTTTTGAGAGAGGGGCGGGGCGCTGATGGACGTCCATGCGGACGGCGATATTGCCGAGAACTTTTGGTGGCGGCGCACGACGCTGACACGTCGCAGCCCTCTGTATGACGCCTGTGTATCGGCGGGGCTGCTGGTCGCGGCGACGATTGTGGGCGCGTTGCTCGACCATCCTGGTCTCGCGCCGAGCATCATGATCGTCTATGTGTTCGCCGTGCAGCTGTGCGCGTTCTTTACTTGGAGCCGCCTGTATTGCTTGCTGAGCTCGGCTGCCGCCGTGGCGCTCTACAACTTCTTGTTTGTCGACCCGCGCTACTCGCTGTCGTTTATCGACCGCGTCTATCCCGGCATGTTCTTCATCATGTTTGCGGTCTCGCTCGTGTCGAGCTCGATTGCGTTGGCCCTGCGTCGCGCCTTGGCGCAAGCCGCCGCCAGCGACCGCCGCACGCAGATGGTGCTCGAGACCAACCGCATGCTGCAGCGCTGCGCCGATCAGCAGCAGATCGTGCATGCCATGGCAACGCAGCTGGCGCGTCTTTCGGCCTGTCCGGTCGTGTGGTACAGCGCCGACGCCGAGGGCGATGACCTGCTGCCGCGCGCGACGTACACGGCCGTGGGCGATGCCGCGCCGGTGCACGAGCTGGCACCGCAGATGCCGCCGCGGCTCTCGGCGTCCGCCTATGTGGGAACGCCGCTCGATGCCACCTACGGCGGCTCGGCGTTCTACGGCATCTACCTGACCGTGCGCTCGGGCGACACCATGGTGCGCGCGGGCGATCCCGCCTCGGTGGTGGGCGTGCTGGCTATCGTTGCCGAGCCCGACGTGCTGACGCACGAGGAGCGGACACTTGCCGATGCCATCGTGAGCGAAGGCGAGCTGGCACTCGATCGCGCCCGCGCCATGGAGGCCCGCGAGGAGGCGGCGGTGCTTGCCAAAAATGAGCAGCTGCGCGCCAACCTGCTGCGCTCGATCTCGCACGATCTGCGCACGCCGCTTACCAGTATTTCGGGCAATGCCGATGTGCTGCTCGACCAGGGCTCGACCGGCACCGCCGTGCTCGACGCCCAGACGCGCCGCGGCCTGCTGCTATCCATTCGCTCGGATGCGCTGTGGCTCAACGCCACCGTCGAGAACCTGCTCGCCATCACCAAGCTCGAGGGCGGCGGCATGCATCTGTCGACCACGCTCGAGCTTATGGACGATATCGTCGAGGAGGCGCTGCGCCATGTAAATCCGGCCGTGCGCGAGCACGACCTTAAGGTGGTGGCGTGCGATGAGCCGGCGCTCGTCAACGTCGACGCGCGCCTGATGGTGCAGCTGGTGGTAAACCTGGTGAACAACGCCATCACCTATACGCCCGCGGGCTCGCATATCGTGATCTCGATTGACGTCGACGACGGACGCGTGGCGTGCTCGGTTGCCGATGACGGCCTGGGCATTGCGCCCGAGGACCGTGAGCGCATCTTTGAGTCGTTCTACACCGCCAACCACGGCTTGGCTGACAGTCACCGCAGCGTGGGCCTGGGGCTTTCGCTCTGCCGCTCCATTGCGTTGGCGCATGGCGGTAGCATAGAGGTTGCCGCGGCGGATCCGCACGGCTCGGTCTTCACGATTGAGCTTCCCGTCGCCGATGTTTCGTTTGATAAGGAGTAGCACCGTGCCGAACTCTGCCGTGAAACCGCTCATCTTGGTCGTTGAGGACGATCCCGCCGTTCGCAATCTCATCGTTGCCGCGCTCGAGGCGCACGGCTTGCGCCATATGGCTGTGGAGACCGCCCATGCCGCTATCGCCGCTGCCTCGTCGCAGGCGCCGAGCATCGTGCTGCTCGATCTGGGCCTGCCCGATATGGATGGCGTCAAGGTGGTGGAGTCGGTGCGCGCATGGTCGGGTATGCCGATCATTGTGGTCTCGGCGCGCAGCGAGGACGCGGACAAGATCCGGGCGCTCGATGCCGGTGCCGACGACTACCTGACCAAGCCGTTTTCGGTCGAGGAGCTGCTGGCGCGCATTCGCACGACGCTCAGGCGTCTTTCGTATGCACAGACGGGCGGCGTTGTCTCCGAGGGCTCGTTCGATACCGGTGAGCTGCATATCGACTTTGACGCCGGCATTGCCACGATGGATGGCGAGGAACTGCACCTGACGCCGATCGAGTACAAGTTGCTCTGCTTGCTGGCGCACAACGCCGACAAGGTGCTGACGCACCAATATATCCTGAACGAGATTTGGGGCACGGCGACTAAGAGCGACCTAGCGAGCCTGCGTGTCTTTATGGGCACGTTGCGTAAGAAGATCGAGTCCGACCCCGCGCATCCGCGCTATATCCAAACGCACGTGGGTATCGGTTATCGCCTGGTCACCCAAGGCTAGATCGCCAACCACCATCCCAATATGAGTTGCGGTGAAATACGGTCTAAATTTGCCTAATTCCAGGCAAAACAGTCCGTATTCCACCGCAACTTTGTTATTTGCCCTTGGGCTTGCTGGCGTAGAACTTCTTCTTTTTGGGCTTACCTGCACAGGCGGGGCTGCCGTCTCCGTGCGGCCCTCGGTCGCCGGTCTGCGCGTGCGCGGGTGCTGCCGCGCGAGGCTTGCGGGCCTCGGGGTTGCGCAGCTCCTCGGTTCGCTCGGCAATCTCCTCGGCGCTAAAGCCGACTTCGGCCATGGCATCCTCGATGGGCAGGCGGCGCACGATATAGCAATGGTGCACCTTCTGGTTGCGCGCGAAGTCCTCGGGGATGGTCTGCGCCGTAATGTCCTCCAACACCACGCCCGCGCGGGCGAGCTTGCGCGTTTCGGGGCGGAAGCCGCGCAGGTTGCAGCTAAAGATGGCATGGCCGCCCTGCGCGAGCAGGCGCGACACGCCGGCCAAAAGCTCAACATGGTCGCGCTGGACATCCCAGGTGCGGCGGCCCATCTTGGACGAATTCGAGAACGTGGGCGGGTCGACAAAGATCAGGTCCCAGCGGTTGCGCGTCTGGCGTTGGTCGCGAATCCAGGCGAGCACGTCGTCGCGCACAAAGTGATGCTGCGGGCCAACAAAGCCGTTCTGGCGCATGTTGCGCTCGGCCCAGTCCAGGTAGGTGTTGGAGAGGTCGACCGTCACGGTCTCCTCGACGCCGCCGTCGGCCGCGTAGCAGGTGGCAGTGCCGGTGTAGGCAAACAGGTTGAGGAAGCGGCGCGCCTGCTTGGCGTGCTCGCGCACCAGGTTGCGCGTGACGCGGTGATCCAGGAAGATGCCGACGTCCAGGTAATCGTCAAAGTTGACGGCAAAGGTGAGGCCGCCCTCCTCGATGAGCGGGAGACGACGGCGCGCGATGTTGGCGCGTTCGCCCGATCCGCCCTTGCCGGCGCCCTGCTTGCCGTACTGCGAGCCGCCACGCGAACGCATGCGGGCCTTGGCGTGCACGTGTTCGGCCGGAACATCTAGGATGCGCGGTGCGATGGCCAAAATGTCGAGCATGCGTGCTTGGGCCAGCGCCGGGTCGATGGTCTTGGGCGCGGCGTATTCGGCGATGACGAGCCAGCGGCCCGGGGTCTGCGGGCAGCCCTCGTACAGATCGATGGCGGCGGAGTAATCGGGCAGGTCGGCATCGTAGACGCGGTAGCAGCTCACGCCCTCGCGCTTTGCCCACTTGCGACGCAGGCGAGCGTTCTTGCGCAGACGGTTGGCGAACTGCTCGGACTCGGGGATGAGCACGGGCAGCGGCTTGCCGTCGCCCAGGTCGAGTGTGGCGGCGGGTTCGGGCATGAGGGCGTCGTCGGCGTCCGCGGTCTCGCCCTCGGCGTTTGCGCTGGTCGCAGCCTCAAACGCTGCGGCGGCGTGGTCGAGCGAAAGCCAAACCTCAATAGTTGCCTCTTCATTATTGGGCATGACGGAGATCGAGCGCTCGGGCTCGGCGTGGAGCGCGCGGGCCAGCAAGCCGTCGCGGGTGAGCGCGGCGACCGGCGCCGAAGCGAGCTCGGGGGCGCGGCGCAGCTCGCCGACCAGCGTCATGGCGTCGTGCATGAGCGAAAGCGGTGTCTCGGTCGTATCCGCGACCACGGCGGCGCCGGCGACAGCGTCTGCATGGTCCAGCACGGTGGCGGACTTGGCGGCGCAAAAATCGACAAAACGCTTGTAGCCGGCGCACTTGACCATGCGCTCGGCGGTCTTGCGGGCGGCGGGGTCGATGCCTACGGCCACGATGCGTGCCTGCCGCTCGCGCGCTGCCGCCTCGCGCTCTCGCGCCTCGGCAAGCAGCTGCTCCCACAGTGCGGCGTCATGCAGTTGCCAGCCCTCAAAGCCCCAGTGCTCGCGGGCGGCGCCCGGGGCGCGGTCGGTTAGGATATTCACTGCTTCCAGCAGCAGGCCGCCGCCGGCGCACGAGGCGTCGACCAGCGTGGGCAGGGCTTCGTTTTCGTAGTCGTCGGCCGTCAGCTCGCGCTCGCACAGTGCAGTCCAGCCGACCTGCGCCAGCACCAGGGCGGCGTAGTCGGGGCGCAGCACGTGTGTGCCCTCGCTGGCGCGGGTCGCGGCGGGCGGCAGGCGCTTGAACAGCGGGTCGCCCGAAAGGTCCAGGCTGATGCTCGCGCGGCGCTGACGCAGCGAAAGCAGCAGGTGGACGTCGGGATCGGCGGCGTCGACATCGGCGCGACGGCCCGTGGTCTCAGCCAGACGGTCGCACAGCGCGTCCTTGGCGCGCAGGGCCGAGAAGCGCGTGTTGCGCAGCTGCTCGGTCACGCCGCGGGCGGTGATGGCAATGGTGGCGCCGGGGCGAACAATACTCTCCCAGGCGATGTCGTAAACGCCGTCGTACAACGCATCGGCATCCTGCGCCTCAAAGCGCCCAAGCACCACAAACACGCGGCTGGCCAGGCGCGACCACAGACAGGCGCGGTAGCCTTCTTCGAGCTCGCCCTCAAACGTAGCGCGGCCCTTCAGGCGGCGGACATGCGAAAGCCCGAGGCGTTTAAGCTCATCGGCGAGTGCGGACTCAAAGCCCTCGGGGCAGCTTGCGTAAAATTCCATGGGTGACCTCTCTGGTTGCGTCGCTCCATTATATGATGGATGCTTCGTTTGCCCTTATCCTCGAAAGGAACCCATATGATTGATGCGTGCTCCGAATCCGCTGTGCTCTTTTTTGACGTGGACGGCACGCTGACGTCGTTCGATCCCGACGATATGACCGATAAGGACTTTTCGGCGGTTCGTCCTTCGCAGACGGTCGTCGAGGCGTTTCATCGTCTGCGCGACGCAGGGCACAAGGCGTTTATCTGCACGGGTCGCCCCCTGTGGCTCATCGCCGATAGTCTGCGTGCGCTCGACCCCGCGGGCGTCGTTGCCATGGCGGGCGCCACGCTTGAGGTCGAGGGCCGCGTGGTGCATGAGGACTGCTTTGACGAAGACATTGTTGAGGAGCTCGCGCGCCGCATTGCCGCGGCGGGCGGCGAGGCTTTTTTCGAGGCCAACGCTGCGACCTTTGCGCTGGAGCCCGCGGGCGCTGAGCAGTCATCTTTGATCGGTGCCTCTGTGGTGCATAGCGCCGGGGAAATGCACGTCGACGGTCGTCTGCGCGTGGGCAAGGTGTGCCTTAATGCGCCCAACCTGGCTCGCGTGGCCAACGACGACGGCTTTATCGAACGCAACTTTGAGCTGTGTAACACCGGCGGCCAGAATCGCGAGCTGAGCCCCAAGGGCATTGACAAGGGCATGGGCGTGGCGCGAGCGCTGGAATACCTGGGTCGCACCGGCAACGCGCGCACCTTTGGCTTTGGCGATTCCGGCAACGATCTGGGTATGCTCGCCGCTGTCGAGACGGCCGTGGCCATGGGCAACGCCATGCCCGAGGTCAAGGCGGTCGCCGACTACGTGACCGACGATGTCGCACACGACGGTACCGTCACAGCGATGCAGCATTTCGGCCTCATCTAATGAATCTCGCCTTCTGACGTTTGCTCAAGCTGCGACTCTTTGCTTTTGCATGCTCAATCGATTTATCAATCCAAACACTGAGGTGTTTATACCGTTCGCCGAGAAGATAAAAACCCGCAGCTCACGCCTTGATAAACATAGGTAAAGTGTTTAGCAGTTTACCGGCCTTGTGCAAACGAAAGGAATCAAGCAGATGGCAATCAAGGTGTTCGCTGACGGTGCAAACCTCGAGGGCATGCTCGACATGTACGAGAACGGCAACGTTCAGGGTTTCACGACCAACCCGTCCCTTATGAAGAAGGGCGGCGTGACGGATTACCGCGCGTTTGCCAAGGAGGTCCTGGCCCACATCACCGATGCGTCCGTGTCGTTTGAGGTCTTTGCCGACGACGTCGAGGCCATGGAGATCGAGGCCCGCGAGATCGCTACCTGGGCAGATAACGTCTACGTCAAGATTCCGTGCGTGACCACCAAGGGTGAGTCCACCGCCGAGCTGGTCCGCAAGCTTTCGGCCGACGGCATCAAGGTCAACGTCACCACCATCTTTACGCCTGCGCAGGTCGACGAGATGGTCGAGGCCGTTGACGCCGAGACGCCGTCAATCATCTCGCTCTTTGCCGGCCGCATCGCCGACACTGGCGTCGACCCCATTCCGTTTATGACGGAGTCGGTGAAGAAGGCCGCCGCCAAGCCCAACTGCGAGGTCCTGTGGGCGTCCACGCGCGAGCTTATCAATATTTACCAGGCGGAAGGATGCGGTTGCCAGATCATCACGGTACCCAATAGCATCCTGGCCAAGCGCAAGAACATCGGCCGTGATCCGTACGAGGTCTCGCTCGACACCGTGCGCGGCTTTGCCAAGGATATCGCCTCGCTCGGATTCCACATCCTGCCGTAACGCGAACGCTGGTTACATCGCGGGTTGTTCGCCCCGGCCTTTCCTTTCCCTATCGCTCACGCGCTTCGCGAGGGTCGCGCTAGGCAAAGGAAAGGTCGGGGCTGCCGACATGAACTTGCCGGTAGGTTGGTGATTGGCTTCCATATCCTGCCGTTGACAAGGGTGCCCCCTGCAGCGACGTGCAAAATCGCGAGTATTCAGCAAGGTAAAGGCTTTTACCAGCTAGCTGAAGCACGGAACAGCCCCCGTTTTGGCTCTGATGACGCTAAAACGGGGGCTGTTTTTGACGTTATTGCCTCTGAGGGGCGTTTGGAGCGGCGGAAATTGCAGAATACTCGCGATTTTGCACGTCGCGAGAGGGGGTACCTCTGCTTTGGCGGTTTACTTTCCCTGCACCATGGTGAGCGAGATCTTCTTGCGATCGCGCGCGCGAGCGTGGTGTAAGAAGGCGCATCGCCTGCTGCCGTCGCCAGCCGAATCTTACTCCTTCCTGAGGCCGTAGGTCTCGGTTATCTCCGCGACGATCCGGGCGGCCCTCCTCTCCAGCGCCTCCCTCCTCTCCCTCGATGGGGCCTCCCTGGGCCCGGGGTCTCTGAAGCCGAGTGCGGCGGACTCCTCGCTGAAGACGCGCTGGGTGGCCCAGCGCCCCTCCTCCGAGAGGATGGAGGCCGCGCTCAGGCGCAGCATCGAGCCGACCGAGGGGAAGGACTGGACGACCCTGCAGCGCCTCTTGATCTCCCGGTTCGCCCTTTCCTGGACGTTGTTGGTCCTGAGCTTCGCCCAGTGGGCCCCGGGGAACGCCTGGAAGGCGAGGGCCGAGTCCTCGGCGGCGGAGAAGATCTCCGCCGCCCTGGGGGAGGCCTTCCCGACCCAGGGCGCGGCCTCCCCCCATATCGCCCTGGAGAGCTCCGGGTCGCTCTCGTAGCAGGCCGCGTGCACGAGCTTCGCCACGCACTCCTTGGAGGCCTGCGGCCTTCCCGCCATGGCGGACTGGAGGTTCCTCTGCAGGTGGGTGATGCAGCGCTGCCAGGCGCATCCCTGCAGCTGGCGCGCTATGGCCGCCACAAGCCCCGCGTGGGCGTCGGAGACCACGAGCCTGACGCCCGAGAGCCCCCTTGCCTTGAGGCCCGCCAGGAAGCCGTTCCAGCCCTCCTCGCTCTCGGTGTCCATGGCCTCGACGCCCAGGACGTGCTTGCGCCCGTCCGCTCCCAGCCCGATCGCCGTCACCACGGCGTGGGAGGAGACGACGGAGCCCTCCCTGCAGCTCATGTAGGTGGCGTCCAGCCAGAGGTAGCAGCAGGGCGTCCGGGAGAGGTCGCGGCTCCTCAGGGCCTCCACCTCGGCGTCCAGCTCGCCGCAGAGCCTCGAGACCTCCGAGCTCGACAGCGAGGAGATGCCGAGCCTCTCGGCGACCCTCTCCACCTTCCTGGTCGAGACCCCCGAGACGTACATCTCCCGCACGAGCGCGGCCACCGACACGTCCACCCTCGACCAGCGGGTGAGCATCTCCTCGGGGAAGTAGGAGCCCTCCCTCAGCTTGGGGATCCTCAGCTCGACGTCGCCCGTCGCCGTCTTCAGGGTGCGCGGCCTGTAGCCGTTCCTGCTGTTGGTGCGGGCCTGCGTGCGCTCGCCCCTGGCCGCCCCGCAGGCGAGCTGGGCCTGCTCGTCCATCACCGCGTTCATGACCAGCGACAGGACCCTGCAGGCGAACTCGCGGGCGTCGCCGCACTCGTTCCAGAGCCGCTGGAAGTAGAGGGCCTCCTCGAGGCCCATAGGCATTACACTCTCATCAGGGGACATCGTCTTCCTTTCATCCGTTATCTGAGTCAACGACGGATTGTAGGCGATGTCCCTCCCATCTGCCCCGGGTCGCGGGCGCAAGCCCCCGCTCCCCGCCGGCTCTTACACCACATCTGTGCGCACTACCCTTCTTGCGGTCGCGATCGACCTTTTCGACCCACACCTTGACCGTGTCGCCGACGCGCACCACGTCGCTGGGGTGCTTGACGAAGCGGTTGGCGAGCTTGGAGATGTGCACGAGGCCGTCCTGGTGCACGCCCACGTCGACGAAGGCGCCAAAGTCGACGACGTTGCGCACCGTGCCCTTGAGTTCCATGCCGGGTTCCAGGTCGTCGATGGAAAGCGCTGAGCGGCTAAAGACCACCTCGGGTGCGTCGTCGCGCGGGTCGCGGCCGGCTTCTTGAGCTCGTTGACAATATCGATGAGCGTGAGGGTGCCGCAGTCCAGGTCGCTTGCCAGCGCCGAGATACTGCCCAGGCGGCGCTCGATGTCAGGCACGCCGCCGCGGCTGAGCTCGCTGGCCGCCACGCCGGCGCGTTCCAAGACGGCCGCGGCCACCTCGTAGCTTTCGGGGTGGACGCTTGTCGCGTCGAGCGGGTTCTTGCCGCCGCTGATGCGCAGGAAGCCCGCAGCGTTGAGATAAGCCTTAGGTCCCAGCTTGGGGACCTTCTTGAGCTGGCGGCGATCGGTAAAGGCGCCGTTTTCCTCACGGTAGGCCACGATGTTCTTGGCCACGCTCGGCGTAATGCCCGAAACGTATCCCAACAGGCTCGCGCTCGCGGTGTTCACGTCGACGCCCACGCGGTTGACGACGTCCTCCACCACGTGGCCCAGGGTGCGCGAAAGCTCGGCCTGGTCAAGGTCGTGCTGGTACTGGCCCACGCCGATGGACTGGGGCGGAATCTTGACGAGCTCTGCCAGCGGGTCTTGCAGGCGGCGGCCCAGACTCATGGCGCCACGCACGGTGACGTCCAAGTCGGGGTATTCCTGGCTGGCGAGCTCGGAGGCGGAGTACACCGACGCGCCGGCCTCGTTGACGATGGTGTAGCGAAGGCTGGGCGCCTGCTCGGCGATGAACTCCGAGACGACTTCCTCGGTCTCGCGGCTGGCGGTGCCATTGCCGATGACGATGGTGTTGACGCCGTCCTTCTTGACGAGGCGGGCGAGCTCGCGCTTGGTGCCGGCGACGTCGTGGCGCGGCTTGGTGGGATAGACCACGCCGTGGTCGAGTAGCTTGCCGGTCTCGTCCATGACGGCGACCTTGCAGCCGGTGCGGTAGCCCGGATCGAGCGCGAGCACGCGGGCGCCGCGCACGGGGCGTGCCGAGAGCAGGCCCTCAAGATTCTTGGCAAAGACGTTGATGGCCTCGGTCTGAGCACGAACGGTGAGTTTGGCGCGGGCCTCGCGCTCCAGAGAGGGGGCCATGAGGCGCTTGTAGCCGTCGGCGATGGCGGCATCGAAGATGGGAGCAAACACGCCCTGGCGTCGGGGCCAACGGCTGCCGAGGCGTGCCGTGGCGGCGGCGCCGTCGACGTTCACGCGCACGCGGAGCTTGCCCTCGCGCTCGCCGCGGTCGATGGCCAGCACGCGGTGGTTGGGAATACGGCGCAGTGGCTCGTCATAGCTGTAGTACGGCTCGTAGGGAGTCTTCTCGGCGGGGTCGCTGGCCTCGACGACGATGTCGGCGGTGTTTTGCGTAAAGGCGCGCAGGTCGGCGACGTTCTCGGGGTCCTCGGCTACCGTCTCGGCCACGATGTCGGCGGCGCCGGCAAGCGCCTTCTCGAGCGTGTCGAAGCCGGCCTCCTCGTTGATGTATGCCGCGGCGGCGTCGAGCGCGCTGCCTTTGGCCGAGGCCTGCATGATGATCATGTTGGCGAGCGGCTCCAGGCCGGCCTCGCGGGCCTTCTGTGCGCGGGTCATGCGCTTTTTGCGGTAGGGTTTGTAGAGGTCCTCGACACGCTGGAGCTGCGTGGCCTCGCGAATCTGCTGCTCGAGTTCGGGCGTGAGTTTGCCCTGGGCGTCGATGAGCAGAATGACGTCCTCTTTGCGCTGCTCAAGATTGCGCAGGTAGGACAGGCGCTCGTCGAGTGCGCGCAGGGCGACGTCGTCCATGCCGCCCGTTGCTTCCTTGCGGTAGCGCGAGATAAAGGGAATGGTGTTGCCCTCGTCGATGAGCTTGACGGCCGCCTCGACGTTGGCGGCCTTAAGGTTGAGCTCGTGGGCGAGCTGGGCGATAAGATCCATGGGACTCCTTGCGTTTAAGGTGCGTTTGCAGCACAGAGCTACCAAGGATACCACCTGCCACTTCGCCCAAAAAAGACTGTTTTGGCGCGGAACCACGAAAGCGGCCTATCTACTACGTTTGAACCGTGTGGGCCGACCATCCCCCGGTTTTCCGAAAATGCGCAACCCGTCTACCTGCGGTTTTTATTTCGCGAAATTCGGTATGGTTGAGGGTGATTGGTTAAACGTAGTAGATAGGCACATTTCGTGGCGAACGAATCAAGCTAAGGTGCAAAAAGGCGCCCCGTCTCAGAAAAATCATTGGAAACGTAGCAAAATGCCCTGCGGGCAGGAGGCTGCTCGCAGGGCAAAGAAGAGGGGCTTATTTGTGGCGGACCAAGGCGCTCGGCGGGGAGTTTGCTGTGGCCCGCGCTTAAGGCATTACAGCTCGACGAGCTGGCCGGTCTCGGCTGCCTCCTTGATAGCGTTGAGAAGCGTGAGCGTCTTGACGTTATCGGCGGGGGTCACGACGGGCTCAACTTCGCGGCGGACGACCTTCACAAAGTGCTTGAGTTGCATCTTGTGCGGCAGCGCCGGGTCGACGGCCGGAATCTCCATCTGCAGCGGCTTGTGCCAGTTAGAGGCGCCGTCGTAGGAGAACTGGTGCAGGCGGGGCAGCGACAGGGCGCCCAAGGTACCGCCGATAAAGTAGGCGTCGGCGTCGAAGGGACGGTACTGCGGGTCCTCGCGGGCGGTCGCCTCCCAGTTCCAGGGGCTGGCGGTGGCGTCGGAGATGGTCATGCTCGCGAGCGCGCCGTCGGCAAAGCGGACGTTGACCACGGCGGAGTCCTCGGTCTCAAAACCGCGGGCGGCGCTGGACTGCATGCCCTGGACGGCGACAGGCTCGCCCAGCAGGTAGCGGAGCAGGTCGACGTCGTGCACCAGGTTGACCAGGATCGGGCCGGCACCCTTCTTGCGACGCCACTCGACATCGAAGTACTCGTCATTCTTATAGATCATGTAGTGGAAGCTCGACACGGTGAGCTTGCCCAGCTCGCCGGACTCGATGATCTCCTTGGCCTTGTTGACGAAGGGGTTGTGACGACGGTGCTGGCCCACGAGCACGGGCACGCCGGCGGTCTCGGCCTCGGCGGCGAAGGCCTGGGCATCCTCGAGGTCGTTGGAGATCGGCTTTTCGACCAGCGGCACGATGTTGCGCTTGATGGCCTCGCGGGCAACGCCCAGGTGCAGGTCGTTGGGGGTGGCGATAATGACGGCCTCGGGTTTGACCTCGTCCATCATCTGAGCGGGATCGGTGTAAAACGGTACGCCGGCGGTCTCGGCCGTGGCGCGGGCGCCCTCAAAGGCGTCGGCGATGGCGACGAGCTCGGCCTCGGGCTCCTCGGTGACAAAGCGGATGTGGTTGCGGCCCATGGCGCCGGCGCCGATAACGGCAATGCGGACGGGGTTGAGCTCAGACATTTCGACTCCTTAATACTGGTGACCGGTGGAATGCGACAAAGGGACTGTCCCTTTGTCGCATCGGTAAAACTAGGCGGACTTCTTCTTGCTGTCGGAGACCATCATGTAGACGGTGAGCACGACGGCGATGGCGGCGATCACGATGGCGCCGTAGAAGGACTGCTGGTAGGCGGCGCTGCCGGCCTCAGCGTGATACAGCACGGCAGTGATGGGCTGGCTGATCCAGGTAGAAGCGGCGTAGCCCAGGAACATGATGCCGTAGTTGACACCGATGTTGCTGGTGCCAAAGGCGCCACCGGTGAGCGGCGGGTAGATGACGAGCAGGGCGCCAAAGCTAAAGCCAAGCAGGGCGAGCGCCACAAAGAACATGCTCTGCGTAAAGCTCATCGACATGATGACGAGCGCGACGATGGTCACGACGAGGCTGATGAGCAGCGACTTGTAGGCGCCGAGCTTGTCGATGATCTGGCCAAAGGACAGACGGCCGACCAGGTTGGCGCAGGTGTTGACGGAGACCACCACGCCGCCGAGGGCGACAGCCGCGGCGCTCGTGGGGTCGGCGAAGAGCTGGACGGCGGCGATGGAGGCAACCTTGCCCACGAGCAGGGTGCCCGCGGTGGCGGCAAAGGCGAAGGTGACGATGAGGACCCAAAAGCGCGGGGTTTTGACCATCTCGCCCGGGGTGAGGTCACCGAAGGTGCCGGCGTGCGCGCCGCCCTTGGGGGCCTCGAAGCCCTCGGGCAACCAACCGGCCTCGGGGGCCTTCAGGAACAGGGCGGAGGCGGCGATCGTCACAAAGAAGATGACGCCGAGTGCCTTAAGGGCGCCAAAGATGCCCAGGCTCGGGATGAGCAGCGAGGCGAGCACCGGGGACAGCACGGCGGGGCCGGCGGTCGAAGCGGCGAGCGTAATGCCGGAGGCGAGGCCCTTTTTGTCGATGAACCACTTTTGGCCGGTGGTGAGCGCGGGGTTGTAGCCCAGGCCGTTGCCGATGGCGGCGACGAGCGAGAACCACAGGTAGAACTGCCACGGCTCGGTGACGGTGCCGGACATGAACCAGCCCACGCCGTAGCACACGGCGGCAGCGATCACGACGTTGCGCGGGCCGATCTTATCGGAGATGCGGCCGGCGAAGATGCCCGTCACGGCCATGATGGTCTGAAAGACCGGGAAAGCCCAGGTGAGGGCGCTGGACCACTCGGGGTAGACGGCGAGCAGGTTCTTGCTCACGACGGAATACAGCGCGATGGAGCTGATGAAGAACATGGTGACGCACGCGGCGGAAAGCACGACGGCGCGACCCTTGTTGGAGTTGGTGGAAGCCATTGGACTCTTTCTAATCGATGCGGGGGGAGGGGAGGGGCAAACGCCGCTGAGGTGCTTGCCCCGCGCCCCTTTCTACCGGGCTGGTTTACTGGTCAGTCGGCTTTGCGACGCCGGACTCATCGGACCAGAGCTCGACGCCCTTGTTCTTGAGGTAGTTGTCGGCAAAGGCGCGGCGGCCGCCGGGCTTGGCGGTGAGGTCGCCCATCATGTTGGAGAAGCCGCCGTCGACCTTGATGGCGTCGCCGGTGGTAAAGTCTGAGCGCGTGGACGCCAGGAACATGACGGCGTTGGCGATATCGCTGACCTCGCCGATGCGACGCGTGGCGATGAGGCGGCTGCGGCTCTTCTCGACCTCGGGATCGGCGTAAAAGCTTGCCGACATGGGGGTCTTGACGAAGCAGGGCTCGACGCAGTTGGAGCGCACGCCGTAGGGACCCCACTCGGCAGCCAGCATCTTGGACATCATGTTGACGCCCGCCTTGGTGGAGCTGTACACGCCCGAGAACGTTTCGGGGGAGTGACTGGCGACGGTGGAGATGTGAACCAGGCGGCCCTGGCCGGCCTTGATCATCTCGCGACCAAAGCGCTGCGAGGTGATGAAGTAGCCGGTGAGGTTGACGTTGAGCACTTGCTCCCAGTCGCTCAGCGGCAGGTCCTCCATGGCGGCGAAGCGCAGGATGCCGGCGGTGTTGACGAGAACGTCGACGCGGCCGAAGTTGGCGATGGTGGCGTCGACGGCGGCCTGAACCTCGGCCTCGTCGGTGGCGTTCATCTTGTAGCCCTCGGCGTGGATGCCAAACTCGGCAGCGAGGTCGGCGGCAGCGGCCTTGACCTTCTCCTCGTCCAGGTCGAGCAGGACGACGTTAGCGCCATTGCGGGCGAACTCGCGGCAAATCTCGACGCCCATGCCGCCGAGCGCTCCAGTCACAGCGCAAACATCGCCCTCGAGCTTAAGCCAATTGCTCATAGGAACTTCCCTTCTTATGCCTCCCGGTGGGTCGCTCCCATTAACCGACCCACGTGGTTTTCGCTGGTTATCGTATGCTTTGCATTTGCGCAGGTGAATTGCATATTTGTTAGAATGGCGTTAACCATAGGTTTACACTGTGCGATGCAGTTTATTCTCAATTGAGCGCATGACCTGCGAAAACAACCTCCTGTGGCACCATGTGGCCACGGGCGCGAAAACGGGAGATTGACGTGTACGATCGACGACTTGAGGCCATATCGGCCGCTGCGGAGCTGGGAAGCTTCTCGCGTGCGGCGGCACAATTGCGCGTGTCGACTCCGGCGCTCGTCAAGCAGGTGTCGGGCTTCGAGGCCGAGTTCGGCATCACGCTGTTCGAACGCTCGCACTCGGGCGTCAAAGTGACGCCGGCCGGCGCACTGCTGGTGGACGACGCGCGCTCGATCATGCGGCAGTCCGAGGACGCGCTGCGCCGTGCCCGACGCGCGGCGGGCGATGGCGGTGCCGTGCGCCTGGGCGTGTCGATGATGTGCCCGGGGCGCCAAACGCTGTCGATGTGGTCGGGCATCCACGATCTGGAACCGTCGCTGCGATTTGAAATCGTGCCGGTAAGCGATCTCTACGACGAGCGCGAGACCGTCATGCGTAGCTTGGGCCGCGAGGTCGATGTGGTGCAATCGAGTTTTTCTACCCCACGCTGGGGTGATGCCTGCCAAAAGCTCCGCATTGTCAACGTGCCGTTTTATATCGATCTGCCGCGCACGAGCCCGCTGGCGCGCAAGAATCGCATTACGGTCGCCGACCTGGAGGGCATGCGCCTGCGCGTGCTCCGTCACGGCAACGACGCCATGGACAGCCTGCGCATCGACCTTTTGGCCGACGGCGGCGTGGACGTGATCGACGTGGATAGCTTCGACTTTGCGCTCTTTAACGAAGCCGAGGAAAAGGGCGACGCGGTGCTCACCTGCGGCGCATGGTCGGGGGTGCATCCGGCCTTTGTGGGCGTGCCGTTTCTATGCGGCCGCGAGGTGCCGGTCTTTCTACACTACCCGCTCGAGCCAACCCTCCAAGTACAAAAATTCGTCAACGCCATGGCCCAACTCCTCAAGTAGCTCATTTAGGACGGGGCTTTTTTAGCCACTTTTGGCGTCCTACCTGCGCAATGCGAAAAATGACTGCAAATCGTTTACGCATGATTTTGCTTTTGCCCTGGGCTGGTTGTAGAATCAAAAAACTTAAACGTACTACTTGTGCAGCTTGCGCGAAAGCTCGGGCTGCGGCTGGGGGGTGCGCCCGTGCAGGGTCCTTTCGGTCATATAGCGTCGATGCGCCGCACCTTTGTGATGTTGGCAGCGGTCTTATGCGCATTCGTTATGGTCGGGGGGGGGGTTGCCCTCGCGTGCGTACGGTGACGATGGCAACCTTATAGCGAACCCAACCTTTACCAACCAAGCTTCTGGTTGGTCGACGACCTCTCCGTATAAGAAAATCGGCGAGGCGTCGTACCTCGACCTCCCCACGAAGCTCCTCAACGGTCAAAGAAACCTCAAACAAGCTAACGGTAATCACTTTGCGCTTGCGTGGAATCTTAAGCCGCAGGATACCAATGCTTATTTTGAACCCGGATCAACCTACACCACCTTTTCCACCCAGAGCGGCGCCACGTACGAGTGGGGCCTCAACCATCGAGCCGCAACCGAACACGACGTGCTGATGCTCACGATGGGTCCTCAACAGGAGAATCTGTCGGTTAACAGCGCAGGCCAAGACCAGCTCATGCAGCTGCGGACTTGGCTTAAGGCGCAGGGCAAGATGCCCCAGGGAAATACCGTTGAGCAGTACACCGTTTACAGCGATCCCTTTGCTGCAAATGGCGGCTTTGCTGGTAGCAGCGCCGACGGATCCCACTTTTCGTTTGAGCAGAGCGACGGTCGCATTGCGCTTTCTGTGTGGCTCGTAAGCTCTAACGGACAGGGTTGGTTCTCCTTTGGCACCAACAGTACACACTATTATCGAGCGCTTCCCGAGCAAGACGATGAGTTTGCCTATCAGGCAGTCTATGCCGCAGCGTCCGAAAACACGATGCTTGCACTAACTTGCTACGATTCAAATCTTACGGGGGCAAACAAACAATACCGGGAGTGGTTTGGCAATCTGGTCAACGACGTTCACGTGGAAAAGCAGGGCACGCGCAACATCTATAGCGACTTTGCCAAGGTGTATCAGGAAAACTCGTCCGAGACCATGACAACGCTCACGCGCTATGCGTTCTCGACCTCGAATCTTGAGAACGAGAATACGAACATTGCTAACGGCGGCTTTGAAGAGGATATACATCTAGGGAACCAGAGGCCCAGCAAGTTTACGTTGTGCTCGCCCCATTGGCGTACGACCGAGACAGACCATCGTATCGAGATCGTTGCCCAGAACGACTACTATATCGACCCAGCTGGGCATTCTGTTACGTTTACGCCCTCCGATGGTGACTATGCAGCCGAGCTCAACGCACACGAGGCGAGTTCGCTCTACCAATATGTGACGACCGAGCCGGGAAAACAGTACGAGTGGGGGCTCGACCACCGCGGCCGCTTGGGTCGAGACGCCATGGCCCTTATCATCGGTCCGCGACAAGAAAACGAGCCGTACAAGGACAATCAAAAGGCACTTGATCAGTACCAGCAAATTGTTCAATGGATTCAAATGAGCGTCGATAACTATGTCGGCTTGGATGTGGCCAATTTTTCCCAATCGGGCTGCAGCAAAAAGATCATCCTGTATTCGACTAAGTTTGACAAAGTGGGCGGATTTGCCAATGCGTCCAGCGGAGGCGCGTTCTCATGGACGGCCGATGCGAAGCATACCGAAAAATGGTGCGTATGGATTATGGCGTCCGAAAACGACGCGTGGGCTTCCTACGGTTCCAACGCGCTCGGGCAGAACAAAAAGGTTGACTACGACTATACCTACACCATTCCGGATGGCCAAAACCAGAGCGTCTTTGCTTTTGTGGCCTACAACACGGCCAACGGGAGCAATTCGATCGGCAACTTCCTCGACAATATCTCGTTTAGGGAGTTCTATCGCATCGAGACGTACACGACGCCCAACGGAAGCGGAACGTATTTTTATAACTCCGACAACGAGACAGCGGACTTTACGTATGCCAAAAACTACGTAGGTAAACAGGAGAAGAACTCCTACTTTATGGTCGATGCCAAACGCGATGACGGGGCAGTCTTTATCGGTGCTTTTGTCAACGACGAGTTCTATTCCGCGGACGATAAGGCGCACTGGACCGAATTGAACGATGGCACCTATCACTTTAAGGTCGACAAGGTCACAAAGCACTATAAAGTGCACCTCGTGTTTTCCAAGGCAGGCGTTCAATACGATGTGAACGGCGGCAAAGCGTATCACTATAAACCGTCCGATGAGTCCACGGGCGATTTCGTGCAGCTTTCTGGCGCTGGAGCGAGCTATACCTCCCATCCCGCCGAAGGACAAGACGGCTGGAAGTTTATGGGCTGGGAGTACGCGGGCTCGGGAAAAGCCGTTCGTTTTGACGGAGAGCACACGGTGACCCATACGGCTCCCGAGGGCACCACGGATTCTGGCACTCTTACCATTAAGGGCAAGAAGGTCAATCCGGATACCGGCGCTGCGGGCGATGAGGTAACGGTCAAAAACATTCCCGAGAGCCAAGGCGCGACGTTCGTGGCGCAATGGAAGTATCGTCAGGCCTTTGTTGCTCAGCTTAAAAATGCCGATGGCACGTGGAGCAACGTAACGACGGGCGGCACGGTCAGCTCCAAGCTTAAGGGGGCAAAGGGCTCCATCGATGCGGGGGATCGCTCGGGCAAGGACGCCGACGCGTACGAAAAATCGGGCGTTGCCTACTTTGTGGATGACGGCACGTTTGTGGAGGCGGTGGCCGCTCCCAAGGAGGGCTATCACTTTGAGGGCTGGTATGACCTATCGAATCCAGACGCCCCGGAGTTGCTGTCGTCTTCACCCACCTATACGTACAACGTGAAGGACCGCCATACGGGATGCGTATACGCACGATTCACCCCGCGCACCTACACGCTCAAGGTTTCCAAGAGCGTTACGGGCAATATGGGCGACAAGCGTGCCTACTTTAAGATGACGGTGACCTTTACGGGTCTCAAGGCTGGTCAGACCTACGCCATCGAGTATTCGGATGCGTCTGCCCAGGGCAGCCATGCGCTCGTGGCGCGACCGAATGATCAGGCTGAGACCGTGGAAAACAAGACGGCCTTTACGGCCGATGGTCAGGGCAGGGCGACCGTGCCGTTTGCCGTTAAGGACGGTCTGACCGTTTCGATTAAGGCATTGGATTACAACACGATCTATACCGTGCGTGAAGACGATTACTCTTCGTTGGGGTATCAGGCTAAGCTTACGGGTGAGAGCGGCACGCTCAACGGTCCGCGTGTGACCGTTGCCGTTGAAGCTAAGGCCACCAATTCCCGACAGGTCGCGGTGCCTACGGGTATCACGCGCAATCCCATCTATGCCCTGGCGATTTTGGCCGCCGGCGTGCTGCTGGCCACGGGCATGGTTGCGCTGCGTTTACATCGCGGCTCCAGGAGGGGCGGGCGCCTATGAGAAGACATGGCGCCAGCAATGCTGGTGATGGGCCAGCCGCACGAGCGGCCCCGCAGGGAAGACCCCGGGGCTCGCGGTATTCGGCCGCGTCGAACGTGAGGTTGGGCGCCCATGCGGCACCAGATCTGGGAGAAGCGGACGACCGGCGCGATATCGTGGGCTTTCTGGCGCGCCTGGCATTTTTTGTCGTGACGCTCTGGCTGCTCTTTGGCGTGGTCCTGGGCGTGGGTCCGGTCACGACTGGCGAGATGGCCCCCCGCATCTGTTCGGGTGACGTCATGCTCTACTGGAGGCTCAGCCAGAGCTTTAACGAGGGTGACGTGGTGGTATACACCGCGGATGGCGAAGAGCGCCTGGGTCGCGTGGTTGCCCGCCCCGGTGATGAGGTCACGATTACCGAGTCGGGCGAGCTCATGGTTAACGGGGCTGTTGTGGTGGAAAGCGATATCACCACGCCGACGCCGCGCTATGAGTCTGCTGTGGACTATCCCGTGCATCTGGGAACGGATGAGCTCTTTGTGCTGGCAGATTTGCGCGAGGGCGGGCATGACAGTCGCCTGTATGGACCGATTGCCCGTTCGCAGATCAAGGGCAACGTGATCAGCGTGCTGCGCAGGTCGAACTTGTAGGTACGGAGCTTGGTTTTATTAAGGGCATATGCCCGAGAGGAAGGATACAACATGAAAACTGGAAAGAGGCGACTGGCAGCATTTGCAGTTGTGGCTGCAACGATGCTGCTGGCTTTGGTGGGAGTTGCTGCGCCGGCGTGGGCGGAGGAGGGCTCTACTACTCCGCATCTGCCGGTAAATGACAACAAGGTCACAATCACCTCGACGCTTACCATGAATAAGAACGCCGTGGAGCCGAATGCGGAGTTCGGCTATTCGATTGCGCCGGCGGAGACGAGTGAGCTTACGAGCACGAGTAACAACATGCCCGTTTCTGCTGGAGTGCCCGGTGCCGTCACGCTTCCGTCGTCTCCCGTTAATTTTTCTGCCCAAGGTCTTCATAGCCAAGATAATGCCGACGGCATTACTAAGACAATAACCGCTCCGTTGAACGTCAGCCTTGATACCTCAAAGTTTACGGCTCCGGGCATCTATCGATACAAGATTACGCAGACGCCGCAACAGTTGGATGGCCTCAGCGTTACGTACAAGGAGCTCTTCCTCGATGTTTACGTAGAAAACGCAGAAAATGGCGGCTCGGACTATGTTGTTAATGGTTGTACTCTTAGCGCCAAAGCAGGCTCGGGCGAGAAGGCTGCAGGCTTTGTGAACAATTATGCCACCCATAAGCTGACCATCACAAAGGTCGTCAAGGGCAACCAGGGTGACAAGAATCAGAAGTTTGAGTTTACTGTCACGATCAAAGGCACTGACGGGGAGAGGTACGAGTACGCAATTCCGTCAGAAAACGGCCTTACTGTTTCGAGCGGAAAACAAGCCAAGTCGGGAGAATCGTTTACGGTGAAACTTAAGGACGGGGAATCCGTCATCGTTTACGGTCTCTCATCGGAGGATAAATTCACCGTAACTGAGGCGGATTATCATAGCATCGGTTATAAGACGTCGTATAAGATCGGTGATGACACCAGCTGGACAGATGGTAACTCTATTGCCGAGAAGGCTATCGGTACTTCTGACACCACGGTGACCTTTACCAACACCAAAGAGGCTACCGTTCCCACCGATGTTATTCGGACGGTCGTTCCCTATGCGGCAATCGTCGCGTTTGCTGCCGTGATGGGCGTGGTCTTCTTCCGTCCTCGTCGTAACCGCCGTTAAAACAACAAGGATTGCAGCCGATGGAGCTTAAACGCATGGCTCGGCTGGCGAGAGCCGGCGACCGCGTGCTTACGTGGTTTGCCGGCTTTCTCGTGCTGCTCATGCTGCTGTACGGGGGCTATTCGCTGTGGGACACAAACAACGTTATGAACGGTGGGTTCATCAGCGACGAGCTGCTACGCTACAAACCCACCGGGATCAACGATTGCGCACGCCTGCAGGATCTGATGGCCAAAAATCCCGATGTGGTCGGATGGGTCACCATCGATGGCACCAACATCGACTACCCCTTTGTTCAGGGAAAAGATAACCAGGAATACCTCAACAAAAACGTGTTGGGGGAGTCCGCGGTCTCGGGAGCGGTGTTTTTGGATACGCGCAACAGTCGCGCGATGACCGATTCCTACAATCTGCTCTATGCGCACCACATGGATAACGGCGCGATGTTTGGCGATGTCGACCGGTTTTTAGACAGGGGCTTCTTTGACCTGCACCGCACGGGCACGCTCTACACAAAGGATGGAGCGTTCCGCCTGCGCATTGTTGCCGTGTGCTCGTTTGCTGCGAGTGATGACATTATCTTTGGGCCGGGAAACCTGGACCAGGCCTCGATGCAGAGGCTGCTCACGCATGTCTCGCAGACGGCAGTGCACGAGAACATGGATGACGTTGGCCCCGATGCACGCATCATCGCGCTTTCTACCTGCAGTGATAAAACAAATGGGCGCCGAGCGCTCCTAGCCGAAATCTTGTAGCTCATTTAGGATGGGGCTTTTCTAGCTACCTTTGCCGTCCTACCTGCGCAATGATTTTTCTGGGACGGGGATTTTTAGCTACGGCGTCCCAAA
>CAUAGV010000001.1 GCA_958428675.1 uncultured Collinsella sp. | reverse complement strand
CAAAAAAGCCAACCGGAAATTCCACCCCGACGACACCGTCATCGACCTTGGCGAGGTCTTTGAGACCGCAACCGTCACCCTCGACGGCAAATCCCTCGGCACGCGCATCTGTCCGCCTTACCGCTTTGAGGCCGGCGCGCTTTTGGCCGGTGAGCACGCGCTTGCGATCGATATCATCAACACCCTCGACCATGCCGTCCCCGACGTGTTCGGCATGACCGAGCCCTCCGAGCCCAGCGGCCTCTTGGGCCCCGTACGCGTGCTCGGGTAACGCCCCGGGCGCAAACGGCCCAACAAGGACAGCGCCCTAGGTAGAGCCCGCGCATCGTCGAGCGATCCGTCGTTCATAGACCGGCGGACCAAAACTCCCAGCCAAGCCGAACGTTTTATTTATCGCTATGATTGGTTTATCGCGACGCAAACGCATAGGAGCCATATGGATATCAGGCGAAAGATCACGCAGGGCAAAAGCCTCACCCCCACCGAGCAACAACTTGGGCAAACGGCGCTCGCCATGGGCGAGGATGTGCGCGGGCTTTCCATTAAGGAATTTGCCGCGCGCGCCAACGTTTCGGTCGCGAGCGTTCACCGCTTTTGCAAAAAGCTCGGCCTCGAGGGATTCAAAGACCTCAAGGTCGAGCTCATCCGCCAGGCGACCGAGGCGGGCAACCGGCGCGACGTGGACATCAACTTTCCCTTCGATGCCACCTCCACCCCTGCGCAGGTGATGGAGCGCATGGAGGGGCTCTACCAGACCACCTTGGCCGAAACGCAGGAGCTGCTCGACCCCGCACAGCTCGACCACGCCGCCAAGCTCATCATGCGCGCCGGCACCGTGGACATCTACACGGGCTCGCATAACCTGTATCCAGCGGGAATGTTCCGCGATCGCCTGCTTTCCGCCGGCAAAAGCGCGACGTGCCACGACAGCGTCGAGGCGCAGGTGCGCACGGCGCTCGCCTCGGGCCCCGACCATGTGGCAATCGTCATCTCCTACAGCGGCCTTGCCCCCAACCTCAGGGAGATCTTGCCAATCCTCAGCAGTCGACATGTCCCGGTCATCGTCATCGGCACACCGTACTGCGCCCGCATTCACCCCGGCTTTGCCGCCTATCTCACAGTGAGCGACCACGAGAGTATGACGCACCGCATCACGCAGTTCGCCAGCCACATCGCCGTGCAATACGTACTCGATTCGCTCTACAGCAGCTACTTTGCCAAAGATTACACCCGCTGTTCCGAGTTCTTAGAGCGCTCGTTCCCCTACACCCGCCTGCCCGGGCTCAAGTAGCGACGAGCGTGGATTTTCGGACACTAACCTAACGAGCGTGGATAATCTCCCACTTTGAGACCGTCACCGAGCCAAAAACGGGAGATTATCCACGCTCATTTCAGACTGATCATTGGGGACGTTCTTAAACGACTAGTCAAACAGGAACGTCCCCAAGTGCCGCATTTGGAGCAAGATGACGCCGCAGGCAGAGGACGGACAGCGAGCGGGTCGCATTTGAGACAAGGTGACGTGAAACGAAAGGGCGCTGACCTTCTGGTCGCGCCCTTGAAGTTGAACGTCAGATTGTCCAAATGCGGCCCGCGCAGCGTCGAGCTGTTACGCGGTTTGGTAAAACCGCGTAACTACTACTCCCGAGCTCCGTACTGCTCGTAGTAAGCGTCGATGGCGGCCTTGAGCTCGTCGTCGATGACAACCTTGCCGTCGATCTCGTGGTTGTAGAGAGTCTCGACGACCTCGGCCATGGAAACGATGCTCGCGACGGGGAAACCGTACTTGGCCTCGATCTCCTTCTGAGCGGTGGTCACGCCACCTTTGCCGACCTCCATGCGGTTGAGGGACACGATCAGGCCCTTGATCTCAACGTCTGCTGCGGCCATGACCTTGGGGTAGGTCTCGTCGATGGACTTGCCGCTGGTGGTGACGTCCTCGACCATGACCACGCGGTCGCCGTCCTGGGGCTCATAACCCAGCAGGTTGCCCTTGTCGGCACCGTGGTCCTTGGCCTCCTTGCGGTCGCAGCAGTACTTGACCTCCTTGCCGTACAGCTCGTGGTAGGCAATGGCGGTCACGACGGCCAGGGGAATGCCCTTGTAGGCCGGTCCAAACAGCACATCAAAGTCGTCGCCAAAGTTATCGTGAATGGCCTGGGCGTAATACTCGCCCAGCTTCTTGAGCTGATAGCCCGTCACATAGGCGCCGGCGTTCATAAAGAACGGGGACTGACGGCCGCTCTTGAGCGTAAAGCTGCCGAACTTAAGAACGTCGGACTCAACCATGAACTTGATGAACTCTTGCTTGTAAGCCTCCATGTGGGCTCCTCTCGTAATTGCGTACGTGCTTTCCAGTTTAGCGCAGGCGAAGCGTCGATGCGGGCGCGCTTTGGAGCCACAACCCTGTAAGATCTTCGTCAGAGACGATGGTTTTCCGAACAATGGGGTTGACACGGCAAACCCCCCTCATCAAGAATACGGGCGAATTGAAACGGGTACGAGATACCCAAAGCGCGCAGCGCCCGGCCTTAAGGAGGTGTGCCATGGAAGGCAGTCATAGTCGAAAAACCTGCATGTCGCCCTCGGCACGCCGCGAGGATTCCGCACACGCATAAGCGCCAACAGCCGGCCGTCAAAACCACCACAAAGGTGCCCGTCCCCTTTGTGGCAGCTCGCGAGCATGACGTGAGCGACATCTAGGTTTTTTGAAGCAAATACGACACGTACGCTAACTCCCTTCAACAAGGAGGACCCTATGCTGATGCTCAAAACCGCCACGGTACTCGAAGCCATCTCCAAGCGCCGCCGCACGGCGCGCCCTGCCGCTCACGCCGGCCTGTCCAAGAACACCATATTCGCCGCCACCCATAGCGCCGAGGACGCCCTCGTGCTGCTCGATGCCACGGCAAACGGCCTCACCGCCGAGCACGCCGCCGAGCGCCTGAGCGCAGTCGGCCCCAACACCATCGAGGCGCCGACCAAGACGCTCGCCCGCCGCATCGCCGACGCGTTCGTCGATCCCTTCGCTGGCATCCTCGCCGCCCTCGCACTGGTCTCGCTCTACATCGACGTGCTCGCCGTGCCCGAGCTGCAGCGTGACCCCTCCACGGTCATCGTCATCGGCATCATGCTGCTGGTATCGGGCGGCATGAAGTTTATCCAGGAAGCCCGCAGCGGCAATGCGGCCGAGGCCCTTAAGGACCTGGTCTCCAACACCTGCTGTGCCCTGCGCGACGGCGAGCGCGTCGAGATCCCCTTCGACGAGCTCGTCCCCGGCGATGTAATCCGCCTCTCTGCCGGCGACATGGTGCCGGCAGATGCCCGCATCATCACCGCGCGCGACCTGTTTGTGATCGAGTCCGCACTCACCGGCGAGAGCGAGGCCGTCGAGAAGAGCGCTGCCATCACCGTCGTCGAGGGTGCCGACGGCTCCGCGCTGCCACTCTCTGCCTGCAAGAACATCGTCTTTACCGGCACTTCCGTGCAAAACGGCACCGCCATGGCGCTTGTCGTTGCCACCGGCTCGGACACTTACCTGGGCGGCATCGCCAAGATGCTCAACGGACGCGGCGAGAAGAGCGCGTTTGACCGCGGCGTCTCGAGCGTCTCCATGCTGCTCGTACGCCTCATGCTCGTTATGGCGCCGGCCGTCTTTGCCATCAACGCCGCCACCAAGGGCAACGTCATCGACGCGCTGCTGTTCGCCACGAGCGTGGCCGTGGGCATCACGCCGCAGATGCTCCCCGTCATCGTGACCACGAGCCTGTCGCAGGGCGCCAAGGACCTCGCCCGTCGTCAGGTTATCGTCAAGGAGCTGCCGGCGATCCAAAACCTCGGCGCGATGGACGTCCTGTGCTGCGACAAGACCGGCACCCTCACCGAAGACCGCATCGTGCTCGAGCGCCACCTCAACACCGACGGCAACGAGGACGCACGCGTGCTGCGCCATGCGTTTTTGAACAGCTTCTTCCAGACTGGCCTCAAGAACCTTATCGACCTGGCCGTCATCGACCGCGCCGACGTGACGCCCTCGGCTGTCGCGCCCGATTCCATGCTGGGCCAGAGCCTGCGCGACCGCTATACCAAGGTCGACGAGGTGCCCTTCGATTTCTCGCGCCGTCGCCTGAGCGTCGTTGTCGCCGACGCCCAGGGTAAAACCCAGATGGTTACCAAAGGAGCTGCCGAGGAAATGCTCGAGATCTGCTCCTTTGTCGAAGGCGATGGTGCCGCCCAGCCGCTCACCGAAGATAAGCTCGCCCAGATTCGCCAGCAGGTCGCCGGGCTCAATGCCGAGGGCCTGCGCGTGATTGCCGTGGCGCAGAAGACCAATCCGCGCTACGTGGGCGAGTTTGGCATTGCCGACGAGTGCGACATGGTGCTGATGGGCTTTTTGGCCTTCCTCGATCCGCCCAAAGCAAGTGCCGCGGGCGCCGTCGCCACCCTCGAGGCCAAGGGCGTGGCAGTCAAGGTCCTGACCGGCGACAACGACCGCGTCGCGGCCACCGTCTGCGAACAGATCGGTATCGACGCGAGCAACGTCTTGCTCGGCTCCGAGATCGATGCGCTCGATGACGCCGAACTTGCCGAGCGCGCCGAGAACACCCACCTCTTCGCCAAGCTCTCGCCGCTGCAGAAGGCGCGTCTGGTGCGTGTCATGCGCGAGCTGCTCGGCCACACCGTGGGCTTTATGGGCGATGGCATCAACGACGCCGCCGCCATGCGTGCGAGCGATTGCGGCATCTCGGTCGATTCGGCCGTCGACATTGCCAAGGAATCTGCCGATATCATCTTGCTCCAGAAGGACCTGGGCGTGCTCGAGCGTGGCATCATCGAAGGCCGCCGCACCTACGGCAACCTACTCAAGTACCTCAAGACCACGGTGAGCTCCAACTTTGGCAACGTGCTATCCGTGACCGTCGCGAGCCTGTTCTTGCCGTTCTTGCCCATGAGCGCTCTGCAGTTGGTGCTGCTGTCGCTGGTCTACGAGATCGTGTGCATCGCGCTGCCGTGGGACACCGTCGACGACGCCTGGACCGCCCGTCCGCGCGCCTGGGACGCCGCGTCCATTAAGGGCTTTATGCTCGAGCTGGGCCCCGTGAGCTCGCTGTTTGACATCGTGACCTTCGCCGCGCTCTTCTTTGTGGTGTGCCCCGCCACCGTGGGCGCGAGCTGGGCAGAGCTTGCCGCCGCGGGCAACGTCGCGGGCATGACGACCTTCGCCGCAATCTTCCAGAGCGGCTGGTTTGTCGAGTCCATGTGGTCGCAGACGCTCGTGATCCACATGCTGCGCTCCCCGCGCCTGCCGAGCGCGCGCGACCACGCCGCGCCCGCGCTGTGCGCCCTCACCGTGCTGGGCCTGGCGCTCGTCACCTGGCTGCCGGCAAGCCCCGTCGCCGATGCACTCGGCCTCATGCCGCTGCCCGCGAGCTTTTTCGCACTGCTCATCGGCATCGTCGCCGCCTACATCGCACTCACCCAGCTGGCCAAGCGCCGCTACATCGCCCGCCACGGCGAGCTGCTGTAACTTCACCGGCACCTTCGTCAGGGATGTTTGGGCCGCCGCGACCCGCCCCCGCTGGCCGCGGCGGCCCAAAACAGCTAAAAAAGCCCCGTCCCAAATGGGCTAGTCCTTGGGCGCCCAGGACCAGAAAAAGTTGATGAGGGCCACACGTGAGGAGGCGCCGGTCTTTTTGTTGATCGAGGCGATATGACGGTAAAGCGTGGAGCGCGAAAGGAAGAGCGTTGCGGCGATGTCTTGAACACTCTCGCGCGATGCGACCAAGGCCTCCAAAATATCGCGCTCGCGCTGCGTAAGCTCAAAGGCGACGGCGAAGGCATCGAGACGCTCGTCGAGTGTGGACTCCGGCACCTCTGCGGGGGCGGGCTCGCTCTGGGCGGATACGGGATCCGTGCCAAGGTCGCTAGCAGCAAACGCCAGGTCGCCGCGCACTTCAACGTCATAGACCTGATGCCCAGACTGCCCCAGCAGCGAGATCGCAATGCCCACAAGCAGTACAAGTCCGGCACCCAACGCCAGCAGCACGTTCTGGCTCGAGACAATCGCCACCGCCGGCGCCGTCACGAACATCGCGCAAACGTTGTTGATGACACGGCCCATGCACGGCCACAGGTACGACCAGTGCGCATAAACCGAAATGGCGGCAAACTTCGCCGTAAAAAACACCACGAAGAAGCCCGAACCCAGATAGAAGATGATGGTAGCGGCAAGCGTGTTGGCGCCGTTTGCATCGGTGATAAGCACAAAGAATGAAAGCGTGGACAACATGGCGGCGCAAGTCATGATGATGTTCATATACGAGCGTCCGCGCAGGTCAAACAAGATGCCGGCGACCAGAGCGCTCGCAGCCATAAACAGTCGCAGCCAATCGCCCAAGTCGACGGACCCGTCGGCGTGCGCAGTTGTGAGCCCCGCATTGAGGGCGGCAAACACGCCGGTAAGGCAGGCAGTTGCGACCGTCAGGCGCACCACGGCGCGCCGAAAAGCCGCCGTTGACTCGGAATCGTTTTGCCACTTGGCGCCAAACTCCGACGCATCCACCGAAAGCTCGGCGATATCGGGCTCTTGCCCAAGCTCAGGTTCACCGCGCAGCTTGGCACGACGGGCGCCGTGGAGTAGCGCCACCAGCACAACTGCACAGGCAACAAAAACAAATTGTTGCGGAATCCCCGCGGGCATCACCATGTGGTTGAGCACCTGCACCAGAACGCCAAGGCCATACGAAAGTGCCGCCGCGCGCGCCAAATACGGCGTCCGCGCAAAGCGCCGCGCAAAGTTGGCGTGGGCGGTCGATCCGCAGTAGCCCAGCGTGCAGCATGCCATCAAACCGCCGGCAATTAGCACCCCAAACTGTACCGCCATAATCATCAGCAGCAATGCCGCTACCAGCAGCACGCCCGTGATGTCGCTCGTCGTATCGATCGCACGGGGACGGCGATAGTACAGAATAGGACGCACAAAAAAGCCGATCACGCTCGCACCGACGATGAGGCTCTCGTAGACAACGACCTCACTCGGCGGCACAAACTCGGCCACACGCACGTCGAAGAGGTACTCGCCAGCCAAAAACGTAAAATAGAACAGCGCCAGGCATATAATCTCCCGAATGCCCCGACGAAAGTACGCGGCCGTGTCTCCCATACCTTTCATGAATACCCCCCCCCCCGCAGTCGTTTAATTGCCTGCAAATCTATTCTAGTAGAGAACCAGTCCCAATATCGAACCCATCCTCGAAATGCCGTCAATTTGACCCCCAACAGCCCACGGCGTAAACCGATTTTGAGCCGCAAGGCCCAGAAGGGGCGCGCACGGCTTGCAGCTCGGCAAGGAGTGTCCCCAACTGCCACTAATTTAAGTACGTCCCCAATGAGTGCAAGTGTCACAAGTGCCAATCAAATGACGAGAGTGGATAATCTCCCACTTTGAGCCTGTATGCAGGCCAAAACGGGAGATTATCCACTCTCATTCTGTGAGTAGTCATTGGGGACGTTCTTAAACGACTAGTCAAACAAGAACGTCCCCAACGATTATGTCCAATGCGCTACACCAGTCGCATAGCCTCCTGGACAGCACCGTAAAGGTTGGCGTCGTTGCCGAGCTCGGCCGCCTTTATCTGCGGCACAGGAATGCCGGCAAGGGTCCCTTCGTAACTCGCAAGGGCCAGCGGCATCTGCGCACGCAGGGCATCGACGAGCTCGGGATGGCACGAGATGCCGCCTGCGATCACAAAGACCTCGGGGTCGAGCACGGCCTGCAGGTTGATGAGCTGTCCGTCAAATGAGCGAGCGTAGCGGTCGAGCGCGCGCTGCGCCGACATGTCGCCATCCGCGATCCACTCAAAGACGCGGCGGCCGTCCACCGGAGAATCCGCAGGCAGGCCCTTCTCGGCAACGGCGGCATCGCGGAGCGCACGCCAACCGCCCGAACCCGCAAAGGAGTTTTCCATGCTCGCAGCAGTCGTGACATCGTTGCGCAAGAAGCTAAACTCGCCTGCAAAGCAGTGCGCGCCGCGCAGGACCTTGCCGTCGGTGACGATACCGCCGCCGATGCCCGTGCCGATAGCGAGCACCACGCCAAAACGCGTCCCGCGCAGAGCGCCAGCCGCATACTCACCGAGTGCGCAGCACTTACCGTCGTTATTGACGGCAATCGGCACCCCCAGAGCCTCGCGCATGAGCTTTCCCAGCGGGCAGCCATCCATAAACGTGAGCGCACCACCGCGATGGATCGTTCCTGTGACATCTCCCTCGTAGATGCCGCCGGGCGCACTCACGCCCACGGCGCTCACGCGCTCGCGATACGGCTCGACGAGCGAGATCAGCGCCGCGACCGTCTCATCAGCCGTGGTAAAGCCCGTCGGCAGGCTTCCGCGCTCGCGGATGGAAAAATCCTCGCCCAGCACAGCCCATTTAACGGCCGTACCGCCCACATCGATTCCAAAAAACTCCTGCATGTTCACTCCTTACAAGCATAGCCCCGGACGTGCATCGCCGCGACCATCACAAGGACTACCCCCCCCCTGCGATGGTCGTGCAGCAAGTCACGCCCGGAGCCGATTATCTTTGTTTTACGCCTCTAATTTGGTCAGGCGAAGCATCATATACTGCTTACTTGGGAGATCGATGCGGAACTTGCCCTCAAAGGTTCCGGGAAGCTCCTCCTCCGTCATGCCCCATGTGTCCACGACACTCACCTTGTATCGAGCGCCCGACTCGCCCTCAAACTCACGATACGCCGGACGGTTGAATCCAAAGTACATAAGGACATCGGCAGTCCCGCGGCCATGGTCGTTGGACATGCAGGTGACATCCCAGGTAAACGTACCGTCAAGGATACCGACCTCATCGGGCACCCAGTCAAAATCGGCCGGCAGCGCCTCCATGTAGCGACGGCAAAAGCCAATGCGCTCGGGCGAGTCGCCGTAGAGCTTGCCGCCGTGCGCCCACCACAGCTTGGGTCCGCGGTCGACGTAGGTCTCACCGTGGGTCACATAACCGCCACGTAAACTGCCCTCCCAGAAACGACGCACGAGCTCCTGAGCGGTCAGGTTGCCCCAACCCCAGTTGATGTTGCCCTCATAGCCGACCTCGTCGATCAAAACCGGCTTGTTATACTGCGCGCGCAGCGTGGTAACGTCCTCGGCCGTGTTCTTAAGGTCGCACCTCTGGTAGCTCACATGCGTAATCCACGGATGGCTGTGGTCAAAGATCTCGCGGCAATTGTGGATGCTGCGCAGATGACCATACGGGTCGTTCGCCATGATGATGCGGGCATAGCGATCCCAGTCCTCGGCCGGCTTCCACGGCATAAGATCCCACTCGTTGGCAAGGCTCCACCAGATGTTCTTGTATGCCGAGAAGCGGCGGGCGACATACGTCAGGTAGAAAACATCCTCCTCGCGCGTCATACGAGAGAAGCCCCAGACCTCGGGCTTGTCGTACGGATGCAAAACGATGAGGTCCGCCTGGATGCCCAGCTCGTCGAGCTGCTCGATGCGGTGCTCAAGGTTCTCCCAAAACGGCTCATAGAAGCGGTAATGGTCGAAATCGCCCTTCTCGCCCTCGTAGGCATACATCGCCGGGTCCTCAACGTTATAGTCGTAGAACTTGGGGAAGACACACATGCGGATCTTGTTGAACGGAGAGGTGGCGAGCGTCTCGAGCGTCTGCTCCTGCAAGGCCGTATCCTGGTTGGTCCAGGCATAGCAAGTGGTGCCAAAGGGCAGGTAGCACGTTCCATCCTCGTAGGCAAAGTTGGAATCCTCGTCGGTAATGAACGGAGCGTCGTGGGCAAGCACGTCTTTTGCCAGCAGCACACGACCATGGTTGTCGCCCGTGGCAGGCACGGCCTCAAAAGAGCCGGCGGTACCATCGAGCTCGGGGTCGTTGGAACTCACCGCGTAGTTCCAGACGCCGGCGCTCTCGGGCATAAAGTTAATTCGGTAGCATCCATTGCCCTTGTAGAAGCCATGGACCTCAAAGCTGTCCTGGCCATCTGCGCGGGCGAACCGTGCCGACAGCTCGACCTCGACATAGGGATTGCCGGCCGCGGTGCCCGTGAGCTCGAGCTTAAACACCTTGTACTGCTCGACGGTGGTCATAATAACGCCTCCAAGTTAAGCGATTGAATAGTCGGAGTCCGTCGGGCAACGCGAACGCTGCCCGACGGAAGGAAAGAGAGCGACGGATTACCTAGCGTTCTTGATGAGCATGATGAACACATAGCCCACGGCGATGAGCACGATGGAGATCGGGAACGCCATGAAATAGGAGCCGGTGGCGACAACGATTGCCGAGGTCACGATGGGGCCAAGGATCTGGCCGATGGTGTTGGCGATGTTGAGGATGCCCAGGTCCTTGCCGGCGTTCTCCTTATCGGGCAGAACATCGACATTGAGTGCCTGGTCGACGGAAGAGTAAATACCATAACCAAGTCCGGCCAGCAGCGCGAATCCGTACATGCCGATAACGGACTTAAGCAGCCAGGGCAGAGCGATGCCGATGCACATCATGATCGTTGCGACGAGGATGATGGGCTTGCGGCGGCCGATCTTGTCGGAGATAGCGCCCGAGGTAAGCGAAGCGACAAGCGACACGACCATGATCACGACGGACATGGAGGAGAGGACGGCGCCGGCTTCTGCCACGGGAAGACCGATGTACTTCTCGAGGATGTAGAGCTGATATCCGTTGATGCAGAAGTAACCGAAGATGAGGAGCAGGCGGCCAAAGAGCGCCAGATAAAAGTCGCGGCAGTTCTTGGTGGGCGGAACGAACATGAGCAGCAGCGACTTGAGATTGAGCTTCTCGGACTGCTCGTCCTCGTCAAGAGCGGCAGACTTCTCGCGCGGCCAAATGATGACGGCGAGGATGCCGGTCAGCAACCAAGAGGCCGTGCCGATGATAAAGCCAGGAACTGGGTTGGAAAGGAACTGCGTACCGATGATGGTGCCAATCGACTGGCCAGCCGTTGCACCGCCGCCATAGAATGCGGAGAGCGTGCCGCGCTTGTTAAGCGGAATGCGGTCGGAAAGCACGGCAACAGCAGGGGCAAGCATGCAGTTGAGGCCAATCTGCAGCACGCACCAGGAGGCGACGATCATGGGAAGTGTGGTCGCGACCGAAGTGCTCCAGAAAGCACAGCCGCAGATAAAACCGCCGAGAACGATAAACGGTGTGCGCTTGCCAAAGCGGCTGTGGCAGCGGTCGGAAAGCGCGCCGAAAACGAGATTTGAGAACAGAGCGAAGATTGAACCGACCGAGTTCATCGCCGCGAGAATTGCCTCGGGCTGACCAATATTAAGGCCGTTAAAACGCTCGGGGAACAAGACGTTGGAGCCGATCGTGCCCGACATCATCCACATAACGCCAAAGATAATAAAGCCGATCATAAAGCGCCATGTCTCGGTTTTGGTCATGGGCTTTCCGGTGTCGGGGGCGATGGCGTTCTCGTCAATCGCCGCGGCGGTTTGATTTGCCATGGGATAGATCCTCTCTGTGATGGAATGCGCGAGGGCGCCCGTGCACCAAGGGTCAAGGGGTCAAACCCACTGGATGCGGCGGCCGTGGAATGGGGTACGGCCGCTCGCGAGCGTCTATTGGGTTGTTACTTACTAACTAGTAAGTAACTTCCACGACCTGTATAGTACGCTTACTAAGTACTCAGTAACCAATAAGAGCGGTAAACGGTTGTTTTGAGCCGCTGAACGGCTGAGGTAAGCTATGGGGTATACAAAAGGCATTTGGCGGCAATACTCGAGCCGCCCTAAATAAGGCAGCGCGATTTATATGGACACTCAGAAAACTCCCACACCCGCGGCAAAGAAACGCAGCGCTGCGGCGCAGGAACGCCTTGACCAGATTGTCTCGGCGGCCGTGCGGCTTATCAACGCGCGCGGCTTTAACGGCATGTCGCTCCAGGCTGTAGCCGACGAGGTGGGTATCACCCAGGCGGGCGTGCTGCACTACGTGGGCAGCAAGCACGGACTTTTGGTCGAGGTGATCCGTCGCTATTACGATCGCAGCTCAACCTTAGACGACTATCTCTCCCTCTTTCATCCTGGCGGGGCATTTGAGGGCCAGAGCCCCAAGATTCCCGAATACTGCCGTCTGCTCGTGGCGGAGAACAACAACCAGCCCGAGCTCGTCATGCTCTTCCAGATGCTCAATACCGAGGCCATGAGCACGGAGAGCCCCCTGCACGAGTATTTCAACGACCGCTCGCGCGGTGTTATCGAGCCCGAGCCCGATGTTAACTGGAGCGTTCCCGAGGGAATCGACGCCACCGAAGCCATCTCGTGCGCGCTGGCGGCGATGTATGGATTGGAAGGCCGTTGGGTGGCGCGACCCGACGAGATCGACTATCCCGCCGAGTGGTCTAAGTTTGAGGACATCCTCTTTCCCCTTCCCCTCTGGGAGGGCTACCGTTAAGAGCGGCAGTACGCAATCGCCATCACCAACCGCAACGGCTGTGTTGATATAAAAAGGCCCGGGCTACCACCCGGGCCTTTTCTCTTGCGTTATTCCGTTTTCCTTAATGCGCCGGCGAAACCACGAGCAGAGCGTCGTGCTCAAAGGGATGCTGCGCCACGCGCACGGTGCCGTCACCGTTGTCGCGAACGGGCAGCTTGGCGATGCGCTTGTCCTCCATGTCGAGGGCCGTCGCCGTCCAGCCACGCGCGCCGTCGAGCTTAAACGTGAGCGCCGTGGTGCGCGGCAGGTACGTGACGACGCGATCGCCAACGCGCGCCACACGGATGGCCTCGCGCGCGTCATCGAGCAGCTCCTGCGCCGGAACCACGGCAAGCGCATCGTCACCGGCAGTAGCGCCTAGGCTGGCAAGCACATGCTCGATCGCGCCAAAGTCCCACACGCCCGCAAACTGCAGGCACTCTTGCCAGCGGAAGGGCATGTCAAAGCCCTCGCCCAGAACCGAGCCCTGGCTGCGCGACGTCTGCCAGTTCCAAACGCCGTGCGCGCCGTAGGTCACGCCGGCACTGGCGCCGGCAAGAATCGACGACCATACGCTCGCGCGGCAATCCTGAGCGGTAAAACGCCAGTACACGTTGCGCGACGCGCCCATCTGCTCGTAGCAAGGCTCGGAGTTGACCATCGGCTTTTTGGGATAGTTGGCGATAAAGTCCTGCGGCAAGCGCCAAGCCTCGGGCTGACCCTCGTAGTTGTGGCCAGGCTGGAACATGTAAAAGTCCAGACGGTCCAGATACTGCACCGGAATGGTGCGATTGCCGCGGTTGATGTGCATGGTGCGCAGCGCCTCGGGCGCACGCTTGACGACCTCGTCGAGCGCGTCCTCGTAATAGGCGATCGCCTCGTCACCGGCAAAATCGGTATCACCCGTCACCACGTAGACAGGGTCGAACTCGCCCAGGTTCTCGACAACGCGGGCAACGTGGGCGCGAACCTCCTCACGAGGCATAATCTCGGCACCGCAACGCTCGGCGATCTTGGCGCCCCAGGTACCGGGCACGTAATTGCACCACATGAGCACGAGCGCCGGACGAATGCCGTGCTCGACGGCAGCACGGCACATGGCGGCGGCACGATCCCAGTACGCCTGGTTGGGACGGGACCAATCAAAGTGCACGCCGTCCTCGCTGGCATAGGGCCAAATGCCCAGATCGGGACAGCAGCGATCCCACTGCGGCAGCGTGTTGATCTGCAGCACGTTCATGCCCTGCTCGGCACGGCGGGTCAGGTAGTAGTCCCAGTCGTCCTCGGCGATGCTCGTAAATGCGCTCCAGCACGTATCGGCAAACCAGAAGAACGGTTTGCCCTCGCACAAAAAGCCGTCCTGGCGACCGTTGACGGTCAGCTTTCCCAAACTCATCTGCATGTCCTTTCGTTTGATAAAGGATTTGCGAACCGCCGGGGGCTTTCGCGGTAACCCCGCGCGAAAGCCCCCGCCGCTTGGCAAACCCTCGCGGGCGAATCTCACCCGCCTCCATCAGTCTACCTTGCAAGAAGGGCCCCGCCGGGCTTACGCCTGACGGGGCCCTGTCGTGTAGGTGAGGTCTTATGCGACCGAATGGCTTGGCCTTAGGCCTCCATCTCGGCGAGCTCCTCCTTGGAGAAGCCAGAGACAAAGACGACGGCAGCGGCGATGACAAAGGAGATTGCCATACCGACGATAGCCCAGACGGTGTTCATCTGGCCACCCTGCAGGTAGTTGGTGAAGACCAGGAAGTTGGAGGCACCGCCTGCGAGGTAGTAGGTAACACCCATGAGGCCGGAGAACACAGCGCCGATAGCACCGCCGATGAACATGCCGAACATGGTGCGACGGAAGCGCATGAGGATACCGAAGAGTGCGGGCTCGGTGACGCCGCCGGCGATGGCGGAGATGACGTAACCGATGGCGAGAGACTTCTCGTCGGGGTTCTTCATCTTGAGGAAGGCACCGAAGGCGCAGCCCCAGACAGCGGCCATAGCGCAGTTGGTGGAAACGAAGACGAAGGGATCGTAACCGGCAGCGATGATCTGAACCTGGGCGAGCAGGATGACGGGCATGTGCATGCCGCAGACCACGAAGAGCTGCCAGAAGGCGCCGAGGACGGCCATGACGATCAGGATACCGATGCCGCCAAGGTCAGCAAGGCCGAAGAGGGCGTTAGCGATCAGCGTACCGATCTCGTTGCCGATGGGGGCGAGGACGATGAAGGCGATGGGGATGGTAACGATCATGGTGCAGAACGGCGTGAAGACCGTGGACAGCACGTCGGGCATGACCTTCTTAAAGAACTTCTCGACGAAGTAGAGGACAGGCACCGAAAGGATGATCGGCAGGACGGACTGCTGATAGTTGGCAGCAGCGATCTGGATGCCGTAGACGGAGATGATTCCGCCGCCCTCCTGGGTGGCGACGCTCACCACGGAAGGAGCCATGAGGGCGCCACCGAGCAGCATGCCGAGCACCGGGCTGGCGCCGAGCTTCTTAGCCGCGGCATAACCCAGGTAGATGGGGATAAAGGTGAACGTGGCCTCGTACAGCGTGGTGTAGAGGAACGTATAGGTCGGGTCGTCGGCCGAGAGCACACCAAGCATGGTGGGGCCGAGGACGGCCGCGATGGTACGGAACAGACCGCCGGCCATGAGCAGCGGGATGAGCTGGGTCATGGAGCCGGACAGATAGTCGAGGATGATGTTAGGCAGGTTCTTGAGCTCGAACTTCTCCTTGGGAGCATCGAGGTTCTCGTTGACGGCCTCACCCTGCTTGACGCCGGAGATGGCGACGAACTCGGCGAGCACCTTGGGCACGTTCTGGCCGATGATGACCTGGAGCTGGCTGCCGGCGAACTGGCAACCCAGAACACCCTTGACCTTCTTGATCTTCTCCACGTCAACCTTGTTGTTATCCTTGAGCGTCAGACGCAGGCGCGTCATGCAGTTGGTGGCGACGGTGACATTCTCCGCACCGCCCACGAGCTCGAGGACATCGGTGGCAATCTGCTTGTTATCTACTGCCATGGGACCCCTCCCCATATCTTCGTGTGCCAGCCCCCTTGGGCTTAGGCACGCCTTTGGCCCGGCGACTATAACCCCTTACGGTTGCCGGACCCTTGGATACGCTTTTGTAAACAATGTGTTTACTGAACGTTTACGGGCTTTAGTTTTCACGGAGCGCCGAATTTATGGCAATTTTGCCGTCTACAGTCCGGTGAACGGTAGGAAATCGGGGGTGAGCGTATTTAAATGGCGGGAGAAGATCTATTTGGCCATCTATCAATATATGGCTATTTACGTGGGATTTTATTTTGATAGACACCTCTATGACCTGTTAACTCATCAACAGAAGCCCTGCTAGAAGCTACTAAACATATGTTTAGTAGTTCATGGCGTGTTCAATTTTGCCGTTTACCGAGTTTATCAGCTTGTTCTGCATTTCTGGATTAAACTAAACGTGTTTAGATTGTATTGCCGCTTTTGTTTCCCACTAGCGGCGCAAGGGAGGCAGCTCATGGAACTCAAATTGTGTACCTACGCGACCGTCACCACCTTGGGCGACTTTGGCCCCTGGATCAGCAAGGTCGTACTCGACCTGCCCTGTACCGTGCGCGCCAACGACATCGACGCGAACACCTTCCATATATATGTAGAGCGTCACGAACGCTCGGGCGAGGTTCTGATGCGCAAGGAGCGCGGCGCCGACCATGCCGCGCCCTCCGTGGGTTACATCGACATTCTCGCCACATATCCGTGCGACGAGAACGGACGTAAGCTCGCCGTGGGTACCCATGTGGCGCTCGAGGTCGCCGAGCAGCGCCTGACCAAGACCATCGAAGGCGGCGTCATGGGCTCGCGCATGCTCGATGACCAGCTGCGCATCACGCAGCTCACAGCTCTTCCCGGCAACGACGGCGACGATCCCACCTGCGGCCTGGTCTTCGACACCTGCCGTGGCGATATCTGCCCCGCGCTCAAAGGCTGGAGCAACGCCACGCAAAAGACCGCCGTCGACGGCATCGCGCTCGAATACGGCTTCTTTGAGCCCAGCTTTAAGGCCGAAGACTCGGCATGCTTCAACCCCTTTGCGCCCGAGGCGACGGTCGTGCCCCAAAAGGCACCGCTCGTGGTGTATCTGCACGGCGCCGGCGAGGGCAAGGGCGCCACGCAGGGCGAAGGCGCCACGCGCGCCTATATCGGCAACCGCGTGACGGCCATTAGCCAGGCGCAGATCCAGCGCTACTTTGGAGGCTTTGCCTGGGTGCTCGTGCCGCAGTCGCCCACGTTTTGGATGGACAACGGCGTCGAGCAACTCGGTCGCTCCAACCAGAGCATCTACTCCCCCGTGCTCAAGGCGCTTATCGACGAGTTTGTCGCCGAGCATGCCGACCGCATCGACACCGACCGCATCGTGGTCGCCGGTCTTTCCAACGGCGGCTTTATGACCCTGCGCCTGTGCGCCGACTACCCCGATTTCTTCGCCGCGGGCCTTCCCTGCTGCGCCCCGTGGTACAACGCCACGGACGAGGACGTGGCCGCGCTCGCCAAGACGCCGCTGTGGTTTACGCACTCCAAGGGCGACGAGCTCGTGTCGCCGCAGCGAACCGTACTGCCGCTGTTTGCGCGCCTGCGTGATGCCGGCGCCAACGTGCACCTCACCTACTTTAGCCATGTCGAAGACCTGACCGGCGTGTATCGCGAAGCCGACGGCTCGGCCAAAAAGACGTTCAACCACGGCGTGTGGATCCACCAATTCAACGACCTGTGTTATCAAGACTTCGACGGGGGCAACGTACTCATCGACGGCGAGCCGGTGGGCTGCTGGGAGTGGTCGGCCAGGGTTTCGAGGTAACCATCCCATCGGGGGCTCTGACCTTTAGTTTTGTAAACGTCCTCGCGCATGAGCCCCGCTTATCCTGCTCCTTCGGAGCATCGGATAAGCGGGCTCGCGCTGCGGAATGTTTACAAAACTAAAGGTCAGAGCCCCCTAAGTTAACGTTGTTCGAAACGCTGGCCGGCCGCTTCCGGCAGCACGCCGGGTCGGTGGCGATGGAGGACGTGGGTCCCGTCTTGCCTTGCGCGTAACTGGCTGAAATTATTTTGGTTGGAGCTTTGCTTATGTCTCAGAATTTGACTCGGGTGATTGTTACTACCGATATGGAAGTCGACGATATGAACTCGCTTGTTCATTTGGCTCTGTATCTTAACTTGCTTGATGTTGAGGCTGTGGTGTACACGGCTTCGCAATATCACTTTCTTGGCGATGGCGTGCGTGCACTGGGTGAGGTGAACCCGCATTGGCGAACTAAGGGGCGTCGCTCTTATGAGTGGGCTGTTGTGCCTCATGAGCCCGATCCGCTGGCCGGCGAGCTTCGCGAGTATCGGCCGTTTCCCGAGCATTGGATCGAAAGTCTTTGGAGCAATGAATATGCCCAGGCTTGGCCGCAGCTGCAGGCAAATGCGGACGCCGCCGGTGAACCGCCGTTTCCCACGCCTGCCCAGATGATCGAGCGCACCTTTGTGGGAAATGTTGCCTTTGAGGGTGATGTGACTGAGGAAACCGAGGGGTCTCGCGTAATTGCGCTGGCAATTCTGGATGATGATCCGCGTACGTTATGGCTGCTCAGCTGGGGTGGTATGAATACGATCGTTCGCGCCCTCATGAGTATTGCCGAGCGCTATCGCGCCACGCCCGAGTGGCCCACTGTGCAGCAGCGGGTCTATCAGAAAGTGCGCGTGATGGGCGTCGCGGACGGCGTAGGGCAGGATAACTCGTGGCTCGACCATGGGCGCGAGCTCTTTCCCGAGCTCATCTTTTGGCGTGTGCCCTATATGTATGGCGGCTATGTCGACGCCAAGATGGCTCAGCCCGATACACTGCCGCTGTTTCAGGCTCCTTGGCCCGAGCAGAATCTCACGCAGGGCAACGGCCCCCTCATGGCGCGCTATATGCTCTATGGCGATGGCAGGGTCTACGAAAACGAGCCCGAGCGCTTTCAGTTTGGCAAGCATGCCCGTCTGGATTGGGGCCTGGAAGGCATACCCGCGGTGCAGTTTGAGCGCGGCGATTTTATGGCCGAAGGCGACAGCATGACCTATATTCCGCTGCTGCCGTTTGGCCTGCGCGGTATCGATGACCGCGGCTTCGATACGCTGCTGGGCCGCATGTTTCTTGATGGGCATCCCGATGCGGACGCACCTTCCGGTTTTGCCGCCCTCAGCACGCCCACAGACGACAATCCCAATCCCTACCTGCGCGCCTATCAGGAAGACTTTGCCGCCCGCGCACAATGGTGCGCCCATGATCCGGCTATCTGCTCGCATCCGGCGCATGTTGTCGAGGTCACTGCCGACCGCAGCGCCGCAGCCGGCGAGCGCGTCAACCTTACAGCGACCATCGTCGACCCCGACGGCAAGGGCTTCGATGTACATTGGGATGTCGCCGTGGACCCGTCGAGCTATGCAGGCGCCCAGGATCTGTCGCTGTGGCAAGAATGCACGGTAGACACCGCTTTCATCGTGCCCGCCGACGCGCGGCCCGGCGACCGCTTCGTGCTCACCCTTACCGTGCAGACGCGCGCCGAGCGCCCCTGCAGCCGCTACGCCCAGGTCGCCGTAACCGTGGCATAGCAAGGACGGCGCCCACATTCGACAAAGAGTGTCCCCAGGCGCCAAACGAGCGGGGATTTTTGGACACCCAAACAACGAGAGTGGAAAATCTCCCACTTGGGCCTGACGCAGGCCAAAAACGGGAGATTATCCACTCTCATTCTGCGGGCACTCATTTAAGTACGTCCCCAATGAGTGCTTTCACTTCTTCTAACAAAACGCCCGGCGGGCATTAACTGCTCGCCGGGCGTTTTGGTTAGGAAACTCTGAAGTTGAGTGTCTCGGCTTCCTTAGGACAGATCCTCACCATTCGTTTCAATGACATGCTTGTACCAGTGAAAGCTCTTCTTTTTGGAACGCTTGAGGGTGCCGTTGCCTGCATCGTCGCGGTCGACATAGATAAAGCCGTAGCGCTTGGACATCTCGCCCGTGCCGGCCGAAACCAGGTCGATCGGACCCCAGGTAGTGTAGCCCAACAGGTCAACGCCGTCCTCGGTCACCGCATCGCGCATCGCGGCGATGTGCTGGCGCAGGTAGTCGATACGGTAGTCGTCGTTGATGGAGCCATCCTCCTCGACAACATCCTTGGCGCCCAGACCGTTCTCGACCACAAACAGCGGCTTCTGATAACGGTCGTACAGGTCGTTGAGCGTAATACGGAAGCCCAGCGGATCGATGGCCCAGCCCCACTGGCTCTCCTGCAGATAAGGGTTCTTGGCGCCGGCGAAGGCGTTGCCCTTGGTCTTCTCGACATCGGGGTTATCGGCACCGGCGGAGCAGCGGGTGGAGTAGTAGCTAAAGCTGATGAAGTCGACGGTGTTAGCGGCCAGGATCTCGCGGTCCTCATCCGTCATGCCCACGTCGATACCCAAGCGCTCAAGCTTCTTGACGGCGTAGGCCGGATAGTAGCCGCGGCTCTGGACGTCGACGAAGAAATAGTTGCTCTGGTTGTCAATCTGCGCCTGGCGCACATCGCCCGGACGGCAGCTGTAGGGGTAGTAGCTACCTGCAGCAAGCATGCAACCGATCTTGACCTCGGGGTCGATCTCGTGGGCGATCTTGGTTGCCCAAGCGCTGGCGACGAGCTCGTTGTGGGCGGCCAGGTACTCGACGGCCTCCTTGTTCTCGCCCTCCTCAAAGACCAGACCGGCACCCATAAACGGCAGGTGCAGGATCATATTGATCTCGTTGAAGGTGAGCCAGTACTTCACCAGGCCCTTGTAGCGGGTGAAGATCGTGGTCGCGAGGTTCTTGTAGAAGTCGATGAGCTTGCGGTTGCGCCAGCCGCCGTACTCCTTGATAAGGTGGATCGGGCAGTCGAAGTGCGTGATGGTCACGAGCGGCTCGATGCCGTGCGCCTGGCACTCGCGGAACACGTCCTCGTAGAAGGCCAGGCCGGCCTCGTTGGGCTCAGTCTCGTCGCCGTTGGGGAAGATGCGGGTCCAGGCCAGGCTCATGCGGAAGGTCTTAAAGCCCATCTCGGCAAAGAGGGCGATGTCCTCCTTGTAGTGGTGATAGAAATCGATGCCGGTCTGCGCGGGGTAGTAATAGCCGTCCTCGAAGTCGAGCATCTTGCGCTGGCCGGAGACCACCGCATAGCGCTCGGGGCCGTGCGGGGCCACATCCACGTTGGCCAGACCGCGGCCGTCCACGTCGTAGGCACCCTCGCACTGGTTGGCAGCCGTTGCGCCGCCCCACAGGAAGTCTTTACGGAAAGCCATACATCGATCCTTTCACACGCTGTTTGTCGTGGTTTCAGTATCCCCGTAAGCAGCGCGCTACTCAACGGCAACGACGCAGGCCGACACTTCTTTTCGCGCACAGACGCCCGGCAGCCGCCCCCGTCTGACACTTTTTGATACCTGCCCGCCCAAACCGCCAACCACCACAAAGGGGACAGGCACCTTTGTGGTGGTTTGGGCAGGTTTGTCTCGATCTGTAACAGGTAGACCGCCAAAACCGGGCCTGGTGTTACAGATCGAGATCTTTCGGGCACCCTCTGCGGTTTATCTCAATCTGTAACAGGAAGAGACGATTTGGCCCGTCAGATGTTACAGATCGAGACAAACAGGAAGCCCCCTAGTCGCAGGTGATGTCGAGGTTCTTGCCGATGAGGCCCACGTAGCCGCCCTCGGCAGCCTTGGGGCTATCGGCGTGGCAGAGAACCCATTTGTCGGCCTTCCAGTAGCAGTAGCTGTCGCCGGCAGCGGGCATGTCGGCTGCACCCTCGGGGCGCGGACCATTGGTGCCGGCGGGCAGCGCAACCATCACCTGGAAGCCGCCATCGTCGACCATGCACGGCGTGTAGTGGAGCGTGGTGTTGAAGACTTCGACGACCGTACCCGCCGGCACGCGGAACGCCTTGACGCACGCGGTGTCGAGCTTGCGGTCCTCGATCTCCCAGCGATGCGCCACGAGCAGGATAAAGTCGCGGGCACCCAGGTTAAACTCGCTGGCGCGGTGATACTCCAGGCAGTTGAGGCGTGTGTTGTGGCCGTTGCACCAGCCGAGCTGGAAGGGGCGGCCGCCAAACATGAGAAAGCCGAATTTGTCGGCGTCCTTGACGCCCTCGAGCTCCGGCGCACTTGCTACGTACTTACTGCCCTCGGGAATGGGCGTGGCAGAGAGCGCCTCGAGCACGGGCGACGTGAGCTCGGACGGAACGCCATCCCAAACGTTGCCATAGGATTTGAACTCGGGATCGTTGACAGAATAGATATGCATGTTCACTCCTGTTCGTAAATGTGACTATACGAACATTCTAGAACAAACATGAGCGATTTTGAACGCTCATCCCGGCCACTCAACAAAAAGGCGCCCCCGCATAAGCGAAGGCGCCCAATGCGCGCGTTTTGGACGATAAAGCCCTTACGCCTGCTGGTAGTGCAGGTGCTTCTCGTCGATATCGGCCAGGTCACGGTCGAGATAGCGGCGCGCGAGCCAGTTTGCCATGGGGAGGTTCTGGTCCAGGTAGTTGCCGCACTCCTCGGGAGCGGCGCCGGGGACATCACCCTCAAAGCCAGCGACGAACTCGAACAGCTCGCATACGAGCGGCAAGATCTCCTCGCTCGTCAGCTCGCCAAAGACAACCAGGTAAAAGCCCGTGCGGCAGCCCATGGGGCCAAAGTAAACGATACGACTCGACCACTCGGCATGATTGCTAAGGAACGTCGCGCCCAGGTGCTCGATGGTGTGGCACTCGGCCGTGTTCATGACCGGCTCCTTGTTGGGCGTGGTCAGGCGCAGGTCAAAGGTGGTGACGGCGGTGCCGGTCGCCGGATCGCGGTCGATGCGGCTCACATACACGCCGGGCTCGAGCAGCAGATGGTCAACGGAAAAACTCGCGATGCGCTCCATGGCAGATCCTCTCGATAGTCAATTTAGGACGGGGCTCTTTTAGCTGGTTCGAATGGTCGCACCAATCATACCAGTCAAAAAAGCCCCGTCCCAAATGAGCTGCCCGGGACGGGGATCAATGAGTGTTTAATCCCCAGAAAAAATCCTTGGGTGCCGCGCAGCCGCCTAGGCAGTGTATGCAATTGTTGATTTGACGGCATGGCGCCAGCCGGCGATCTTTTTGGCTCGTTCGTCGGCAGACATGGCAGGCTCCACGATGCCGCGGGCGCCGTAGACGTCGACGACGTCGCGCGTGTACATGCCCAGCGCAATGCCGCAGGCCCAGGCCGCGCCCAGACCGCTCATCTCGTCGTTGCTCGCAATGCGGATGGGCGAGCCGACCAGGTCGCTCTCAAACTGCATCAGGTACGCGTCGCGCGTGGGACCGCCGTCAACACGAAGCTCGGCCAGTGCCGCGCCCGAATCCTCGACCATCGCATCGATCACGTCGAAGATCTGATAGGCGATCGACTCGTCGGCGGCCTTTACGAACTCCGCACGGCCCGTGGTGCGCGTCATGCCAAAGACGCAGCCCTCGGCATCGCTCGCCCAGTGCGGCGCGCCCAGGCCAGTGAACGCCGGTACAAAGTAGACGCGGCTCGCCGGATTGGCGGCGTAACACAGGTCGGTGACTTCCTCGGGATTGTTGATGAGTTCCAGGTCGTCGCGCAGCCACGTCTTGACGGCGCCGGCGTAGCTCACGTTGCCCTCGAGCACGTACTCGGTCACACCGTCCATACGCCATGCGAGCGAGCTGGAAAGCCCGTGCGAGCTGGCGACAAACTCGTCGCCGACGTTCATCATGACCGAGCTGCCGGTGCCATAGGTCGCCTTGGCCATGCCGCGGCTATGGCAGCCTTGGGCAAACAAGGCGGCATGGCTGTCGCCGAGCACGCCGTGAATGGGCACGGGCGTCGGCAAAAAGCCGCCCAGGTTCGTTGTGCCGAACAGGCCGTCGGAGTCGGTCACCTGCGGCAGGCACGCCGGATCGACGCCAAAGGCCTCGCACACCGGCTCGCTCCAGCAGCCACGGCGCAGGTCAAAAAGCTGCGTACGGCTGGCATTGGACCAGTCGCAGCGAAACTCCGCGCCGCCCGTGAGCGTCCAGACCACCCAGGCATCGATGGTGCCCAGACACAGCTCGCCTGCCGCCGCGGCCTCGGCAGCCGTGGGAACGTTCGCGAGAATCCAAGCCATCTTGCCCGCCGGATAGTAGGGCGAGAGTACCAGACCCGTCGTGTCGCGCACCAGCTCGGCCACGTCCTCGCGCGCCGCCAGCTTGTCGCACAGCTCGCGGGCGCGGGCACACTGCCACACCACGGCGTCGCACAGCGGCTCGCCCGTCGTGCGGTTCCAGGCAACGGTGGTCTCGCGCTGGTTGGAGATGCCGATGCCGGCGACGTCGGCCGGATCGACCCCGGTCTCCTCCACCACGGCGCGTGCCACGGCCAGCACGTTGGCGGCGATCTCGGCTGGATCATGGCTCACCCAGCCGGCCTCGTTGACAATCTGGCGATGCGAGCGGTCGGCACGATGAATCAAATGGCCGCCCTCGTCCACCAGCAGCGCCTTGGTGCCCTGCGTGGATTGATCGATTCCGATGATGTATTTGCTCATGTACTCTCCCATTCCTTCCGTCAAATCGAAGACAACCTGGCGGACAAGGAGCGAGCGGCCGTCAAGTGCCGCAGATTGCCGTGAAAGAGGAGCGCCGCGTACTCTGTGTACGCAAGCGACGGTTTGAACGGCAAGGTGCGGTGCTTGGCGGCCGCGCAGCGTCTGTTTCTACTAGTTGCCAAGGAACTCGGCGACCGTCTTGGCGATTCCCTCGCCCGTCAGGCCGTAGTGCGCAAAGACCTCGGGGCTCGTGCCGGTGATGACCGGCGCGTCGGGCAGGCTCAGGCACTTGATCGGACGCGGGCAATGCTCGCCCACCACCTGCGCGACCATGGAACCCAGGCCGCCGAAGGGGCTGTGCTCCTCGACGGTCACGACGGCGCGCGTGGCGCCGGCGGCCTCGATCACGGCCTCGGCGTCGAGCGGCTTGACGCAGTACATGTCGAGCACCGTTGCCGAGATTCCCTGCTCGGCCAGCAGATCGGCGGCGTCCACGGCATGGCGGACCATCTCACCGGTGGCGACGAGCGTCACATCGGTGCCGCGACGCACCCAGGTGGCGCGATCCATCTGGAACGGACACTCGTCCTCGGTATACACGTCCTCGACCGGGTTGCGCCCCACGCGGATGTAGGCCGGCTTGTTGTCGGCTACCAGGGCGCGCACGAGCTCAGCGGTCTGGAAGCGGTCGCTCGGCAGATACACGCGCATGTTGGGAATCGCGCTCATAGCGGCGATATCCTGCGCAGAGTGGTGGCTCATGCCCAGGGCACCATAGGACACGCCGCCCGAGATGCCGATGAGCTTGACGTTGGTGTTGGAGTACGAAACGTCGACCTTGCACTGCTCATACGAACGCGTGGTCACAAAGGACGCCGGCGAGGCGGCCCAGGCCTTCTTGCCGCACGAGGCCATGCCGGCGGCGATGCTCACCAGGTCCTGCTCGGCAATGCCGACCTCAATGGACTGCTGGGGATACTGATCGAAGAACGGCGTGAGCGATGCAGAGCCGCGGGAGTCGGAGCACAGGACGACGATGTCCTTGTCAGTTGCGGCGGCCTCGAGCAGTGTGTCGCAGATAACCTTGCGGTTGGCGATCTTGTTAGCCATTGATAGCCTCCTTATGGGCAGCGAAATCGGCGATGATCTGGGCATATTCCTCATCGTTGGGCAGGTGATGATGCCAGGCGGCCTTGTCCTCCATAACCGGCGAGCCGTAGCCCTTCACCGTGTTGAGGATGATGACCGTGGGCTTACCCTTGGTCTCGGCGGCCAGCGTCAGAGCGGCGTCGATGGCCTGGACGTCGTTGCCCGGAATGGACAGCACGTTCCAACCGAAGGCGGCCCAGCGCTCCTCCTGCGAATCCTGCTTCATGACGTCCTCGGTGCTACCGCTGATCTGCAGGCGGTTGCGGTCCACGAGCGCGCACAGGTTATCGAGCTGGTAGTTGCCGCCGCTCATGGCGCCCTCCCAGACCGAGCCCTCGGCAAGCTCGCCGTCGCCCATGATGGTGTAGACGCGGTAGTCGCGGCCGTCCATCTTGCCGGCAAGCGCCATGCCCACGGCCACGGGCAGACCGTGACCCAGCGAGCCCGAGTTCATCTCGATGCCCTTGAGCTTGTTGTTGGGGTGACCGATGTAGGGGCTGCCGAACTTGGAGAAGCGGGCCTTGACGTCATCGAGGTCAAGATAGCCCTCGTGGCAGAGCACCGCGTAGTAGGCCTCCATGGCGTGGCCCTTGGAGAGCACGAAGCGATCGCGGTTGGGATCGTCGACGGTCTCGGGCGAAATGTTGAGGTGGTTGGCATAGAGCGTCATGAGGGCGTCGATCACCGACATGTCGCCGCCGATGTGCCCGCCGGCGCCAGCCATGATGATATCGACGCAATCGCGGCGAAGGTCCCAACGCAGGGATTCAAGCTCTTCGATAGTTGCCATTTCTACTCTCCTCGCAGGTAAGCTTTGACGTCTTCTTCGATGGGGTCGTACAGGTCGGGGACAATGCCGATGTACTTGCACGCCTCGTAGAGCACCGGCACCACGTTGGCGTGAATGGCGACGCAGTGGTGGATGTAGGGACCCTCGACGATCTTGGCCTCGAGGCGCTTGAGGTTTTCGACCTCGACCCACAGGTAGGTGCCCATGCCGGCCGGGCCGTCGATGCCGCGGGCGTTGCCCAGCAGCAGCGAGTACTCGCCGTTGTCGCCGTCAAAGCGGGCAAGGGTGAGGTCGCCGTGCTTGGCCTCGGCCGTCAGCGCGCCGGGGTGATCGAAGGCCAGCGGGTAAGTGAGCTTGGGCTTGACGGCCGCGCAGCTGCAGGGCCAGGGGCCGCAGTGCTGCAGCAGCTCGCCATTCTCGTTGTCGGGATGACGCACGGTCCAGTCGGCAAACATGCCGCGGTGACGGCCCAGGTCGGCGGCCTCGACCATCAGCGCTGTGATGGCGCCATGGATGTCGGTCTCGCAGACGACGGGGATACCCATCTCGTTGAGGATGGCGTTGGCGGCGCAGGGCATAATGCCCAGCTCGTCCTGCAGGGCGTTCCAGCACTGGATGGCACCGGCGTTGCAGCCGTACTTCTTTACCAGGCGCTTCATGGCGATGGCAAGACCGGCAACGGCGGGGACCTTGTCCTCGGGGATGCAGATCTCAAAGCTGTCGCTAATGTGGGCGAGCATGGCGGACATGGCCTGCTCGTCGGCCTGGGCGTCGCGCACGGCCTGGACAAGCTCGGTCATGGGGATGGGCGAAAGCTGAATGTTGAACTTCTCGAGCAGCTCGCCCTCGTTGCACATGGTGGACCAGAAGTCGAACGGGCGAGTGGCCATCTGCAGGATGCGGGTGTGCTTGAAGGTCTTGACCACGTTGCACACGGCGAGGAAGTCCCAGACGCCGCGCTCGAACTCGGGATCGGTCAGGCGGCAGTTGGTCATATAGGTGAAGGGGACCTGGAAGCGACGCAGGACCTTGCCGGTCGCGAACAGACCGCACTGGCTGTCGCGCAGACGGGTGCCGTCGGGCTCGGGGCGCTCGTCGCGCGGGCCCCACAGCAGCACGGGCAAGCCGAGCTCGCGGGCAAGGCGGGCGCAGACATACTCGGTACCAAAGTTGGCGTGGCAGAGCATGATGCCGTCGACGCCCTCGGCGCGGAACTTCTCGACGATAGGCGCGATATGGCTGTCGTCGAACAGCAGGCCCTCGTCGTTGATGTCGTCGATATCCACGATCTCGACGCCGATCTCGCGCAGGCGATCAGCCGTCAGACCGCGATACTTGATCGCGTCCGGCGCGCTAAAGATGCTGCGGCGCGTGGGCACAAAACCGAGCTTGATCTTATCCATGTACGTCCTCCCCTAGTCACATGTTCAGTAAACAGACGCATGTTTCGTTTTGTTCTGTTTACTAAATGTTTTACTCTTCTGTTTAGAAGTTTAGCGCGAAATACCCGTAGGCGGTAGAGAAATCAGCCTAAACGGTATGTAAACGAACTGAACATACAAGGGAAACAAAAAGAGGACCCCGAAGGATCCTCTTCTGAATGACGCTATGTTTACTGCCCTAGCGAGCTTTGGCACGCTGTAGGCGATGCCGTCTCCGCCTAGATTTCGCGCACGCTCTGGCGCTCGACAAAATAGGTCGACACGGCGGTCTTGCAGGTGTAGCTCTTGGGGTTGCGGATGTTGCCCACCAGGCGGCGCACTGCGATCTCACCCACCTCGTGCTTGGGAACATGCACCGTGGTGAGCGGCGGGTTGGAAAAATCGCCCAGCGACAGGTCGTCAAAGCCGATGATCGAGACATCCTCGGGCACGCGAATGCCATGCTCGTTGAACGCGCGCATGGCACCAACGGCGAGCACGTCGTTTTCGGCAAAGAAAGCCGTTGGCAGATCTTCGTGCGAGGCGTTGTCGAGCCACGCGCCCATGTCGCGATAAGCGCCCTCGAGCGTGGTGCCCAGCGTGACGCGCCATGTCGGGTTGGCCTCAAGGCCCGCGTCCTCAAGCGCTTGACGATAGCCGCGCTCGCGATCCTTAAAGTTGCGGATACGAAGGTCGCCCGCCAGATAGCCGATTTGCTTGTGACCTTTCTCGATAAGGTAGTCCACGGCACGCAGCACCGAATCGGTATTGGCAATGACCACGGCATCGAAGTACTGGCGGTCGCTCCAGCCATCGAGCACAATCAGGTGGGCAGCGGCGTTAGCGAACAGGGCGTAGTCTTCTTCGCCCAGCTCGGTACCCATCAGCACGATGGCAGCGGACGGATCGGCAATCAGGCCCTCGACCTGCGGGCGCACGGAGTCCAGGTCGCTAAAGTCGAGCGAGACAAAGCTCGTGCTCATGCCGTGGCGACGTGCCTGGCGCTCCACGCCCTCAATAACCGCGGGATGAAAGGTGCTCTCGTCCAGGATGGCGCCCGTCTTGCGCGCGAGCACAAACTGGATGCTCTCGAGCTGCGTCGACTGCTGATAGCCGAGCGACTGCGCGCACTCCAGGATGACCTTGGCGGTCTCCTCGCTCACGCTGCGCTTGCGGTTGAGCGCGTTGGACACGGTCGCAGGCGAAAAACCGGTGATGCGGCTGATCTCGCGAACACTTGCTTTGGCCATTGTTCCCCCTAGTAACGGTCGCGGTCGAGCATCGTGGCTTGACCGCCCCGTGACTCGGCAACTAAACGACCGCAAATTCAATCTAAACAGAATAGTAAATGTTTAATAGCTAGTTTAGCCTGTTGTCAAGCGAAGTGGCACGACTATTCCCCCAACGGGCGCATTTGTCCATCTTAACGTTATTACGCAAGGTCTTCGCCATTGCTTGCTATTACGCGTCGGTACCATTCGAAGCTTTTCTTTTTACGTCTCTCAAACGAGCCCGCACCGCTATCGTCTCGATCGACATAGATAAACCCGTAGCGCTTACGCATCTGTCCTGTGGCGACCGAAACCAAATCGATCGGGCCCCAACAGGTATATCCCATGAGTTCCACCCCGTCGAGCTCGACGGTCTCCCTCATCGCCTCGATGTGGGCCCGCAGGTATTCAACTCGATAGTCGTCTTCTATTTCACCCGAATCTTCCGGCACATCAGGAGCACCCAAACCGTTTTCGACGATGAACAGCGGCTTTTGATAGCGATCCCAAATTTCATTCATGGTGACGCGCAGCCCTTTGGGGTCGATAAACCTCCCCCAAGGCTCCTGTTTTAGATACGGATTAGGCGCCGAGCGAAGAAGGTTCGAATCGAACTGACCTTCCGCATGCGCTTTTGCGACGCGCGTCGAGTAATACGAAAACGAGACGAAATCGACCAGGTTTGCAGCCAGCACTTCGCGGTCATCATCCCGATAGGGCACCTCAAAACCATGGCGGGCGTATTCCTTGAGAACATAGCTCGGGTACGCACCGCGCACCTGGACGTCGGTAAACATGTAATGGCTGCGATTCTCAGCCTGCGCAGCCAGCACATCGTCCGGATCACATGTAGCCGGATAGAAGACACCTGCGTTGAGCATGCAACCGATCTTCGCCCCAGGGCACAGTTCATGACACGCCCCGACCGCACGGGCGCTCGCAACCAATACATGGTGCACGGCCGTGTGAACCGTTGCATAGCGATTCTCCCCTTGCTCGAAGATGATCCCCGCCGCCATAAAGCACGCCTGCGTCATGATGTTGATCTCGTTAAAGGTCAGCCAATAATTGACCAATCCCCGATAGCGCTCGAACACGGTACGCGAATATCGCTCGAACAGGTCGACCAACCTGCGATCGCGCCATCCGCCATACGCATCGACGAGATGCATGGGGACATCATAGTGGTTGAGCGTCACCAAAGGCTCAATGTCATGCGCGCGACACGTCCTAAAAACACCCTCGTAAAAGGCAAGGCCTTCTTCATTGGGCTCGGCTTCGTCTCCTTTGGGAAAAATGCGGCTCCAGGCGATTGATAAGCGCAGGCATTTAAAACCCATCTGGGCAAACAGTTCAATATCCTGCTTGTACCTATGGTAAAAATCAATGCCCTTGCGAGCGGGATAGAAGCTGTCGGGTGCCAACGCACGCGGATCAAGGTCTCCCCGCATGACGTCCATGCGTTGATCGCCAAACGGCAGCATGTCGGAATTGGCTAAACCGCGACCGCCTTCGTTCCATCCTCCCTCGCACTGGTTTGCAGCCAGAGCCCCGCCCCATAAAAAATCTTCTCTAAACATTATGGTGTCGTCCTTTCTATCAAATTCCCGGCCCACACTGTCGAACGCAACGGACTCGGCAAGTGCCGCGCAACAGCACAGTACCGTTGCGCGGCCAAGGGGTCGGACCGCGCAACGGCTGGGGAGCATATTTGTGTAGTAGCCTCTTATGCCTCGACGGATTCAACGGCCTCAGAATCGCCGCTCTTGGACTTCAACGGCATCTTCTCCTGTCCTTCAAATCCAAAAATCATCGCCAACGCAAACGTCACGGCACCGCCAGCAAGACACCCGATGGTGCCAGGAATGATATCCTGAGCAAACATGAGCACGTTCATCCATGGGAAACCAACGCCAGTGAAGATATAGACGTTGGCATGAAGAAGGCTTACCAGCAGACCACCGACAGCACCACCAATCATGTTCCAGGCAAGAGCCTTCTTGTCGCGAAACAGGATGCCGTAGATGATGGGCTCACTCACGCGACCGAAGGCATAGGTGATGAACAAGTTCCAGCCCGTGGCTCGACTCTCCTTGCCCTTAGCGCGCAGGCCATAGGCGAGCGCGATGGCAAGCGTGGTGTAGGCTACAACCGCGGTGCCGGGGTATAAGATGGCGTCGTAACCGTTCTGGAGCGCGGCGGGCAATATGGCGGTATAGATCGGCACGTGCATGCCGGTGGCGATGATCAGATTCCAGAATGCGCCGATAACCGCGGTCGCAGCGGGACCGGCAACAGAGGCGAGCCAAATGATGAAATCGGCCACAAGGCCCATGACAAATTGGACGGCAGGGCCGCAGAGGCACAGCGCGACCGGCAACATCACGAGCACCGTACCCACGGGTACGATCAGAATGCGCAACATATCAGGCGAGATCTTCTTAAAGAAGCGCTCAACATAGGACTGGGCCCAGGTGATCAAGATGACCGGAAGAACAGCCTGGGTGTAGTTGACGAGCTGCATGGGGATGCCGAAGACGCTGAAAGGCTTTCCGTCCTCAACAATAGCGAGCATGTCGGGATAAATCATCACAACAGCGATGAGCAGTGCCAGCACAGGACTCGTTTTGAACTTCTTAGCCGAGCTATAGGCGGCAAACACCGGGAAGTAGTAATACGCCGCATCGCCCACCAGGGAAAGGATCCGATACAGGTCGCTCGTTTCGGACATAAAACCGGCGCCTTCGGGCCCAAACAGAATAACGAGCATCTTGAAGATACCGGCGACACAAAAGATCGGAAGGATCGGGGTGATAGCGCCGCTCACGGCATCGAGCAGCTGATTGAAGAGGTGCTTGGGCGCCAAGCGCTCCTTCCAGCTAAGCTGAGGGCCATCGAGTTCCTCGTCAATCGATACCGTGACCTCGAATCCGCCCTGCTTACAAACCTCGTCGTAGACCTTGTCGACCGTGGGCCCGACCACCAGCTGCACCTGCCCTCCGGCGTGCACGACGCTGATGATAGACGAGATGTCCTCAAGCTTCTCATCATTCGAGAGGCTTTCATCCTTGAGGTTGAAGCGCAGGCGCGTCATGCAATGCGTAACCGAAGCCACGTTTTCCGCCCCGCCCACAGTGGAGAGAATCTGCTCTGCCACCTTTTTGTAATTTGCCATCATTGGCTCCTTTGCACAATCTTGGCTTACTGTTCGAATCGGCAAAGGTCATGCCCCGAATGGCTACGGGTTACAATCCTTTTTTGGAGATGATCCGGTTGAGATGGATCATCAGATAGAGTTCCTCCTCCTCGGAGAGCGTGGCGTCCCACGTTTCACGACAATAGGAACCGATATGCTTCACGCACTCTGCCAACTGCGGAAACTCCTCACGAAAGTTCTTGTACATCTGCATGTTGGCGCTGTTCAGCGACTCGCCGGCTTGAATGCGCTTGAACAGGTACCGCAGATGCGTGGCGAAGCGGGTGAAATCAAAGGAATCGCGGTCGACAATAATGCGGAAATCGCTTTCGAGAATCTCGATAACGTCCTCGAGCATATCGTCGAACTGCTTTGCGGGCTCGGCCGTGGCTTTGACGGCTTCAACAACCCGTGCGTTCACGAGATTCATCGCAATACTGGCAATCTCATCCTTGGGAAGCCGCTCTCCGAGCTCCTTCTCGAGTCGCATGACGATAAACTGGGCAGCCTTGTATTCCTTCGGATACGTCTCCCGCACTTCATAGGCAAGAGGCATCGCGATGCGGACCCCCTTTTGGGCTCGCGCAACGGCAAACGACAGGTGATCAGCCATGAACAGCGTCGCATTGGTCGAGAGGTCGTAGGGCAGTTCGTTGGCAACGATGTCCATAACTTTCGCCGCAAACATCACGATATCCGAGGGAAGATCCCTCATGACATCTTGTCCTTTAGGATCAATGTCGTAAAACGTATGCTCGATTTTAGAAAGAGGGAGCTCTCGAGGAAAATCTCCGCCGAAACCGACGCCCCTGCCCATGGCGATGACATCTCGCCCCTGTCCGTCACGGCAAAGAACCGCGTTGTTGTTAAGCTTTTTAATTGCAAGCATGGTGAACCTCCTTTCAAGAACACTCACAGAAAAAGGCATGATAGCCAATAGCAGTGCTATTGGCTATCATGCCTTACGTAACAATCCGTGTTGTATTGCTCTTGGGCATGCCTCCACACAGGAGTAACAATCCAAGATGCAGAATGCATTATAGCGCTCTCCCCGCCCCGGGGACCATCGGGCTGGCGAACGGTAGATGTCGGCCCGCCAGCGGCCACATCGAGCAGATGGGCGTGCTTCGATCCCGAGCCTAGCCTAGGATGCGGGCCATGCGCGCCTTGAACTCGGACAGAAAGCGCGGGGCGTCCACGGTGAGTGCCACAAGCGCGCTCTTGTCGGGGTCGGACAGGCGATGCTCGTCGCAGATAGTGCGGCCGCGATACTCGCCGAGCAGGTCGACGCGCAAGTTGCAACCAAGTGCGCCCACGAGCGTGGGATCAATCGCCACGGCAACGGCAAGCGGATCGTGCAGCGCGCAGCCGCCCAGGTAAGGGGCGTTCATCTCGTACGAGCCAATGTAGTGCTCGACCATACTCGCAAATGCGCAGCCCGCCATGGTGCCCGAGCCCGTCCAACCGGCAATGTCGCGGCGCGTCAGCACCACGCGATGCGTCACGTCAAGACCAACCATGGTGAGTTTGCGGCCCGAGCGCAGCACCGCGTCAGCGGCCTCGGGGTCGCTCGCCATGTTGGCCTCGGCACCGGCGCTCACGTTGCCGGGCACGGTCAGGGCGCCACCCATCACCACCACGCGGCCGATAGACATCATCGCCGCCGCGTCGCGCTCAAGGGCGAGCGCCAGGTTGGAGAGCGGACCGGTCGCCACATAGACCAAGTCGGGACCATAGGTACGCGCGGCATCAATCAGGTAATCGACCGCCGCATTGCCATCGGCCGACATCGCGCCCACCGGCTCGTACGGCGAGGCGGGCACGCTTGCGCCGCCGATGCCGTTCTTGCCGTGAATGAGCGCGGTGGACGCCGGCGGCGTATAGGGCTCAGTCGCCTGCAGAGGACGGTCGGCACCCAGGTACACCGGAACCTCGGGGCGACCCAGCAGATCGAGCACCGCCAGGCAGTTGTGCGCCGATTGCTCGACGCGCACGTTGCCAAAGCACGTGGTGATGCCCACGAGCTCCACCTCGGGGCTCGCGATGGCATAGGCGAGCGCCATCGCATCGTCCACACCCATATCCAGATCAAGGATCAGCTTCTTGGTTGCCATTGTTCTACTCCGCTTCTCCGTCTACATCCAAACCGTCTAAACCAAACTTGTGCTCGACTTCCGCACGCGTGGGAATTGATTGCTGAGCGCCCAGGCGCGATACCGTCACCGCCGAGGCGCGAGCGCCCGCCGCCATGCACTCAAAGAGCGGCAGGCCCTCCAGACGAGCCGCCGCCAACGCGCCGATAAACGTATCGCCCGCGGCCGTGGTATCGACTACCGTACTCGAAAGCGCCGGCATGCGCAGCGGCTCACCGCCATCGCCGAGCGTAACCGAGCCGGCGCCGCCCAGCGTGATGGCCGCAGCCCCGGCGCCCTTGTCGAGCAGCGCATTGAGCGCGGCGACGCAACTCGCATCATCTGTGGGCAGAATGCCCGTCAGCATCTGGCACTCGGTCTCGTTGGGGCAGACCAGGTCGACCGCAGACCACGCTCCTGCCGGCAGGTCGCAGGCGGGCGCAGGGTTAAAGATCGTATAGAACCCCAGCTCGTGAGCACAAGCAAGCGCCTCGGCCGTCGCCGCAAGGTCACATTCGCCCTGGGCAATAAAGACGCTTCCGACAGCCGGGGCAATCTCGCTGGCATCGCCGTCGAGCTCGTCGGCCACCAAGCGCCTCAGTGCGCGGGCAACGTCCTCGCCCGCAAGCGCATGGTTGGCGCCCGGCGACAGCACGATGCGGTTGTCGCTCTCACAGCGAATGATAGTCGCGGTACCGGTCTCCACGTCATCGCGACGCGCCACAAACTCAACGCCCACGCCGGCATCCTGGAGCCCTGCCACAAGCGCATCGCCAAAGGTATCGCGCCCAACAGCGCCGATCATGCACGTGCGCGCACCCATGCGCGCAGCGGCAACGGCCTGATTGGCTCCCTTACCGCCGGCGTTGGTGATAAAACCGCTGCCACCGACGGTCTCGCCCGCGCGCGGCATGCGCTCGCACGCCACCGAAAGGTCCATGTTCATGCTGCCGAACACCGCAACGATGCTGTGATCCGCCATGGAAACCTCCTCGTCTTCAGGCTTTGCGCCCACCGTCGACCAACGATTGTGCACTCTCGCACCCCCTATAACTTTAGTCCACTTTGATGTGGACGCGCGCTTGAGCTTGCGCCAGCAGCAAGCATTCACAGGGGCAGGCAGCTACAATGAATACGTGCTGATTATTCTCGTCATTGGATGATGTTTTATGGAACAATTCTCGCAATCGGGCTCGCGCGGTCGACGCCGCACGGGCAACGAGCCGGCGCCGCACGAACGCGTGAAGGGCGAGCGCCGTGCCAACGAGCCGCGACGCACCGCGAGCCCCCATCGCGCTTCTGCCAACAACGCTGGCCGCGCCAACACTCCCGCCGCGGAGCAGACGCCTGCTCGCCCCAAGTCCCGCTACATCCCTGCGCTCGACGGCCTGCGCACGCTTGCCGTCGTCGCGGTGGTGCTCTATCACCTCAACCTCACGTGGGCTCAGGGCGGTCTGCTCGGCGTCACGATCTTCTTTGTGCTTTCGGGCTATCTGATCACGCGCTTGCTGCTCAACGAAGTCGCTAAGACCGGCCGCATCGACCTTAAGAGCTTCTGGATTCGCCGCATCCGTCGCCTGGTCCCCGCCGTGGTAACGGTAGTGTTCGTGACCTGCGCGCTGTGCACCATCTTTAACCACGTGATGCTCACCAAGATGCGCCCCGACATTCTGCCGTCGCTGCTGTTCTTTAACAACTGGTGGCAGATTATGCAGGACGTCTCGTACTTCAATGCTCTGGGCGACCCCTCGCCGCTTACGCACTTTTGGTCGCTCGCCATCGAGGAACAGTTCTACCTGGTTTGGCCCCCGCTGCTGCTCGCTATGGTATCCATGCACATGAGCAAGCCCAACACGCGCCGCGTGGTTCTGGGCCTGGCTGCTGTCTCCACCATCGCCATGATGGTGCTCTATAACCCCGCCGCCGACCCCAGCCGCGTGTACTACGGCACCGACACCCGCGTCTTCTCGCTGCTGCTGGGCGCCTGGATGGCCTTTATCCCCGATCGCGACCTGGCGCCGGTGCGTCTCGCTCGTCGTTTGGGGCTCAATCGCCTGGCTGGCGCCGCCAAGCACGGCAAGAACGCCGAGGGCAAGCATGACGCTACGACCGACGACGCAGCCGAGACCGTCCCGGCACAGCCGAGCGCCCTCGTGCGCTTTTGGTCTTCGCCCGCATCCATCGATGTGTTGGGCGTCGTGGGTCTGGTTGGCCTTGCCGCCATGGTCGCGCTCACCAACGTCTACACCGCGTTCCAATATCGCGGCGGCACGCTGTTATGCTCCATCCTCACGCTCATGGTCATCGCAGCCTGCGTGCAGCCCCAGGGAATGGTTGCCCACGCGCTGTCCGCCGAGCCGCTCGTGTGGGTTGGCAAGCGCTCGTACAGCATCTACCTGTGGCACTATCCGCTACTGTTGCTCATGAACCCGGTCGCCAACATCAACGATACGCCGTGGTGGCAGTACGTTTTGCAGGTGTTGTTGGTGGTCGCCGTAGCCGAATGCTCATATCGCTTTATCGAGACGCCGTTTAGAAAGGGCGCCTTTGGGCGCACCGTATCCGAGTTCCGCGACGGCACCACCACGCCCGCCAACTGGATACGCGCGCATATTCCCGTGTGCGCCACTTGCGGCATCGTGCTTGTTATCGCGCTGGGCGGCCTGATCTTTGTGCCGGAGACCTCCGCACTGAGCGGTGAGGGCGCCGAAGTCCTCAACAAGGAAGCCAAAAACACCGCGCCAACGGACCAACAGGCAGCCGACGACACCGACAAGGACAACGACGGCTTCCCCGACGGATCCTACGACCTGCTGATGATCGGTGACTCCGTGTCGCTGCGCGCCGTCGATTCCTTTGACGGCGTGTTCCCCCACAGTCACATCGATGCCGAAAAGGGCCGCCAGTTTGATGCGGGCCGCGCGACATTTGAGGGCTATCTCCAACAGAACCTTGCCGGCAAGATCGTGGTCTTTGCGCTGGGCACCAACGGCTTGGTAACCGACGACCAGATCGACGCCATCATGACCGATGCAGGAGATAAGCGTATTGTGGTGTTTGTGAACACGCGCAGCCCGCAGCCGTGGGTTGGCTCTACCAACCAGGCCATCGCCAACGCTGCTACGCGCTACAAGAACGTGCGCGTTATCGACTGGTACGGATACAGTGCCAATCGCAACGACCTGTTCGATGGCGATGGCACGCACCTGTCGACCACTGGCGTGACTGAGTACCTCAACTTGATCCACGATGCAGTCAAGAAGGACCTGCCCGTGCATCCCGAGGATCACGTCAACGATCCGCAGCCGGCGGCCGTCAAGTCTGCCACCGACGCGCTCGTCAATGCGCTCGCTCTCAAGCCGCACAAGCTGGGCACCGATAAGTAACCTGCAGCGCAAACTTCCCACATCCGGAGGGGGTGCCCGCCACGGCAGACACCCCCTCCGGCAGTTAGGAACGTTCCTTATGTGCCGGCACCTAGGGACACTCCTGACACAGCCGAGGAACGCCCTCCTTGCGACCGAATTCTGGGCGCCTCGCCACCCCGAACGTTGTTTCCAAGCCCACACCCGCAGCAAACAAACCAAAATCACTCTTTTCGAGCCGGCTTCAAGGGATCGTGGACAAAAAGGGGCAAATATGAGTACTGTTACCATTTTAGTAGCAGGCAAAACCACCCAAAATGACGTCCGAGCGGCCCCTACAACCCCCTAAAGCAGCCAACCTGACTGGTTTAAGACATATTGGAGCCAATTTTAATGAACATACTATCGGCTATGTCCATTATCTTCTTGGATGTAAATGCTATTCACTTAGCAACAGTACTCATATTTGGCATTTTTTGTCCACTGCCATATAACTAATGCCCTATAGCGGGCAAAAAACAGGCCGCAGTCCATCGCTACGGCCTGTTCGGAAGCAAAAGTGGGCGCTAAGCGCTGTAGCCCATCGCTTGCAGCACAAACATGACGACCGTCAGCACCGTAATCACGGCGATAGTCGCCCAAGTGAGCACATTCCACACGCGGCCGTTGCGGTTAGTGCCCATAATGTGACGGTCGGCGGCGATAACCACCTGGAACACCAGAACCACGGGCAGTAGCACGCCATTGATGACCTGCGAGGTCATCATAATCTGGAACAGATCGACACCGGGCATAAGCACCAGCACGGCAGAGATACCGATGATGGCCGTAATGATGCCGCGATAGACCGGGGCCTCGTCCCAGCTGCGGTCGGCACCGCGCTCCCAGCCAAATGCCTCGCAGATAGCGCTCGACGTAACGCCCGGCAGCACGCAGGCAGCCAAGAAGCTCGCCGCGACCAGGCCCGAGGCAAACAGTACCGTAGACCACTGACCCGCAATAGGCTCCAGCGCGCGGGCAGCATCGGCAGCATCGCTAATCTGAATACCCGCCGGGAACAACACCGTGCCGGTCGTGATGATAATAAAGCCGGCAATGATATCGGCAGCGATCGAGCCGCTCACGGTATCAATACGCTGCAGCACGATGTCGTCCTCGCCCGCGTTCTTATCGACCACGTTGTTCTGCGCCAAGAAAATCATCCACGGCGCGATGGTGGTACCGATCGTTGCGACCACGAGCGACACGTAGCTGGGGTCATTTTGAATGTTAGGCACGACCAGGTCGACCGCGACCTCACCCCAGTTGGGGCCAGCCATAAACGCGGCGACGATATAGGTCACGAACACGCAGCTCACCAGCAGCAGAATCTTCTCGATGCGCTGGAAGCTGCCCGACATGGTAAGCATCCACACCAGCAGCGCCACGAGCGGCACCGAGATGCTCGCCGGAACGCCAAACAGGGCAAGGCCGCTCGCGATACCCGCAAACTCCGAAATGGTCACGGCTGTGTTGGCAATCAGCAGCGCCGCCATGGCCAACACGCTCTTACGGACGCCAAAGCGCTCACGGATGAGCGACGCCAGGCCCTTACCTGTGACGCATCCGCAGCGCGCCGCGGTCTCCTGCGTCACGATAAGCAGCACGGTCATGACGGGAAGCATCCAGAGCATCTTGTAACCATAGCTGGCGCCCGCACTGGAATACGTGGCGATACCGCCGGCGTCGTTACCCGAAAGCGCCGCCAGCAGACCGGGGCCCATAGCGCCAAAGATGGCGGCGATGGTCAGCTTTTGCTTGGTGCTCGCCTTTTGCTTCGTGTTTTGCACGCGACCACCTATCCCATGACTGACATGGTGAGCAGCACCGCGGCGATGCAGTACGCCACACACGAGATCATGACGGCGATAACGTTCATGGCGGTACCCGACGTGTTAAGGTCGTGCTCGTCGCGCCAGAACAGCACCATCAGGTAAATCACGGCGCTCATGTTGCCCACCAGGCAGATGATGGCGGCAATGTTAAAGCAGCCGGTAAAGAGCTGCTCCTCAAACATAGAGGCATCGGGGAACGCAGCGGTGCGCACCAGCTGCGCGCACAGGTAAGTAACAAGCGAAAGGATCAGACCCATGCCCGTGCTCTGGAAGAAGAATCCCAGGTACGGTTTGGGCTCGTCGTCGTGACCGTCGTACTCGAGGAAGTAGTTCTTGACGAACGACACCATGCGCGAGGCAGCCAGCAGCACGAGCGGCATGGCGCACATGGGGAACACCACCAGATGCGCAGAGCCCAGCGCCGTCCCCAGCACCGTCGCCATAATGCACGAGGCGATGCCCCACACGACAACCCAGTACTGACGATGCACGAACCAGCTGAGCACGTTCGTCGAGTCGTCCGACGCGCTGTCGCCCGCGCCGACACCGGCGATCTGCAGGTCCTCCTGATGCTCCTCGGCGATAACGTCCATGGCGTCGTCGAAGGTCACGATACCCAGGATATGACGGTTCTCGTCGCAGACAGGGATGGCAACCAGGTCGTACTTGGTCATCTCGTCCGTCACGTCTTCCTGGTCCTCGTCGGGCGACACGTAGACCAGATCGCGATAGGCGAGCTGGCCCAGTGTGGCGTCACGGTCGGCCACGATGAGCGTGCGCAGCGAAAGTACGCCGGTGAGCATGCCGCTCGGATCCTCGGTATAGACGTAATAGACACTCTCAAAGTCCTCGTCGAGCTTGCGAATCGCCTCGATGGCATCGCCGACCGTCGCCGTGGCGGGCAGCGAGACAAACTCCGAGGTCATGATGCGGCCGGCGGTGTTGTCCTCGTAGCCCAGCAGATTACGAATCGCCTTCTCCTCCTTGACGCCCATCAGGCGCAGGAGCTTCTCGGCCTTCTCATAATCGAGCTCGTCGATTAGGTCGGCAGCGTCATCCGGGTCCATCATGGCCAGCATCGACGATGCGTCGGTATCGGACAGGCCTTCGAGCATCTCGGTCATGAGCTCGTCGTCATCGAACTCCGAGATGGCCTCGGCGGCCTGTGCCGTGTCGAGCTGCGCGAACACCTGCGCGCGCAGGCGCGGGTCGAGCTGCTCGATGATGTCAGCGATGTCGGCAGGATGCAGCTCGCCAAGCGTCTTGTGCGACACCGAGAGCTGGATGTTCTTAGTCGAGCGATCGAGCAGGTCCATGTAAGACCAGGCGATAATGTCCTCGCTGAGCGGCTTGCCCAAGTGCTTCATAAAGCCCTCGACGACGTGCTCGAGCGCGGGGCTGATTGCACGCAGCAGACCGCGGGCGCCGACCTCGGCACCCAGCAGACGCAGCTGATTTTCGCCCGACATGGAGAACTTGATGTCGTTGACGCGCACGACCTTCATGCCCTGAGTGTCGACAATCTGCTTATTGAGAACGTCGCGCGCCAGCAACAGCTCGGTCGGCTGCAGGTACGAAAAACGGATTTCGGTGGCCGGCGACTTAAGATGAACGCCCGTCTCGTCGATACGGTCGACCCATTTGCGCCAGCTGATCATAAACGGCGTCTTGCCGGGACCACGGAACGCGAGCGACGTCACGTGCGGAAAAACTTCGCCGGTTGCAATGCCAAAATCGTTAACCACGCCGAGCTTTTCGCCGTCGACGTCCAAGACCGGCAATTTGAGCATCTCACTCAGATAATTCAATGGTGCTCCCCATCATTATTCCTGCGGACCGCGTGACCATGCCGGCACGCAATCCATGGACTTTTAGACATGTATACGCATGCGCGGGCGGCACGCCGCTCGACGCTCACACCCCGTGCACGCGCAGAAAGCACCTGCATGGGGTCATCGACTGTATGGTCGAGGTTTGGATTTCACCTGTAACCTTTCTCTTGACCCTCATTAACCGCAGTAACTATAGCATCAGCATCGCGCTGCGGCGCCGAATTTATGCGCTGCACATTGCAGGCATACCAAACACTGACGTATCCGTGACATAGCCATTGGGGACGTTCTTACATGACTACTCTGCGGTGTCATCGTCCTCGGGGAGTTGGGGGAACACGGCGTTTTTGGGCATGGAAACCTTGGTGAGCGAGGTGAGCTTTTTGCTCAATGCCGTGTCCGTCTTGACCAGGTCGCTGATCGTCACGATCTTGTAGCCGTCGGCGACAAGGCCGTCGATAATCTGCGGCAGCGCCTCGAGCGTCTGCTCGGCGCATTCGTCTCTATCGGTGAGCAGCACGATATTGCCGGGCGTCACCGAATCGAGCACCGTCGAGACCTGCTCGTCGGCACCGTTGAGCAGCCAGTCGCCCGAGTCGATATTCCACGAAACCACGGTGGACACCAGGTCCATCGAGTCGATCCAGTTTTGCTCGTCAAACGCGGCGTAGGGGGCACGCAGCAACATCGTCTCGACGCCGGTCGCCGACTTAATCGCCTCGGTGCCCTTCGTGATCTGCTTGCGCACCGTCTCGCGATCCTCGCCCTTGAGCGAATCATCGATGTAGCTGTTGGAGCCGATCTCGCACCCGGCATCGACAATCGCTTTGGCAGTAGCGGGCGAGGCTTCCGCGGCATCGCCCGAAAGGAAGAACGTCGCCGTGACGCCCTTTTCCTTGAGCACCTGCAAGATCTGCTTGGTCGCGCCACTCGGACCCTCGTCAAATGTCAGGGCCACGTACTTTTCGTTGCCCTTGGGCGCTACGCTTGCGCACTCGACTACACAGTCGGTGGCGGGCACGACCTCGCCGCGGTCCTGCGTCTTGCCCGACTGCTCGCCGACCCATACCTCGGAGCGGCCCTGAACGCCCCAGGTTTTGACATACTCAATGGCACCCGTGCCCTCGACCTTGAGCTTTGGCTCGATAGTCGTGGCCTGGACCTCGTGCTTTTCGTAGGTGTTGCGGCCATCCTTGACCGTCACCTTCTCGCCGCCCGTGAGCTCACGACTATCCCATTTGCCTTGCTTCACGCGCTTGCCGTCGATCTTCACCGACAGCTTTTCGCCGCCATGGCGCTTGAGCACACTGTCGTCGACGGCCAGCAGATCGCCGGCGTCGTACGTTTCGGTCAGGCTTTGATCGTCGATAAGATTCTGCAACGTAGAGCCCACGCGCACCGCGGTCTTTTGCCCGTTGAGCTCCACGTCCACGCTACGGTTGACGTAGCCCACGACGGCAGCGATAAACAGCACGAGCGCGCAACCCACGGCGATGAGCGCATAGGGCAGGCGAGACGGACGACGCGGCGAGCGCCCGTTGCCGATGCGCGCGCTGCGATCGCTAAATCCACGGCTATGGTTGAGGTACATCGCGCCGGGCTTACGGCGACGTCGACGCTGACCGCTGGGCAGTTGCCCCAGGTCGCGGCGCGCCGTCGGACGCGCACCCGAGCGCCCGTTTAAGTTAGATCCGTTTTGGCGCATGTGCCCTCCCCCATAAACACAGCGAGCCGGAGCAACATGTCTCCGGCTCGCCTCCCATCATTTGGTACGTCGCTATTTGCTAGCTTTTGACGAGCCCCCGCTCGCCTTTTGATATTCGTCCTTAAAGGCCTTGAACATACCGCGCGTCTTGCCGAGCTGCTTGCCCAGTGCGCGGCTGCCCTTGTCCACGGCGACCGACCCCTTGTCATCGAGCACCTTGGCGCCCTTCTTGACCTTATCGCCCACCACGACACTGGCCTCGGCAGCCTTGGCGGCCGCGCCGCCCGAATACCCGAGCGCCTTGACCTCGTCCGAGACAATCATCGCGCCGTTCTCGTAGCCGCGCAGCATCGTCGGCGGCACCTGTGTGTCGCCCACCAGCACGCTCGAAGCGGCACCGGCGGTCACGTAGAACATCTGCACAATACCCGAGCGCGGCTTGAACTCAACGTCAGAGCAGTAGCCCACGATATCGCCCGATTCCGTGCGCACGTCCATGCCAACCCAGATGATGCAATCGTCCAGGTTGATATCGAGGCGCTTGGCCGCGGCGGCATCGTAGGTACCCTTGACGTCGTCGACCGCGACGGCACCCTCATAGACGCCGATGGCATCGAGCGCCACAAAGCGGTCGGGGCGCTCGATCATGCCCGCGATATCGGACTGGCGGACCATAAAGCCCACCACGCGCGTGCCGCCCGGGGTAAAGACGGGAAAGTGAATCTTGCCGAGCTTTTTAGGGCTGCGCGGCGTGCCGTCCTTTTTGGTGCGCTTGTCTTCGGCAGGCTTGCGATAAACCTTGACGCCGACAAAATCCCCTGCGCGCATTATGCCTCGGTCGAGGGCTCCGTGGCCTCGGTGTCGGCCTCAGCGACGTTCTCGACCACGACGTCGGCAGCGGGCGTCACGTTGCCGCCCGAGATGGCGTCGTTGAGCTGCTCGCGAAGCTGGTCCATGCGCTCGCGGGCCAGGTCGACCTTGGCGCGCAGGTCATCGGTCTTGGCGTCGACCATCGGACCAAAGTCGTTGACCGCGGCACGAGCCTCCTCGGCACTGTGCTCGTAGGTGTCACGCATGTTGTCCCAGGCATCGTTGGCGATATCGGCGGCCATGGCGCGGGTCTCGGCACCCGAGCGCGGGGCCAGAGCAACGCCGATGATAGCGCCGGCGGCAGCACCAAAGAGCGCACCGGAGACAAAGCTGAAAGTCTTTCCCATGATCATTCCTCTCCTGCGGGCATCTCGATGCCCACCGTTTGAATGCTGTCCATTATACCCGCAGCGCAACACTTGCCGTCGCGCTCATCTGCGTACGGTAAAAGCGCAGGTACATGATGGTGATAAGCGAGTGAGCCTACTCCTGCGGCATGGCAGGCATGGCCACCGTGGAGGCCGGGTCCTCGCCGGCGCCATCAACGAGCGGCAGGTTGCCCTCGTGCGCCGAGCCGGACGAAGCCGTTGCCGCACCGCCAAAGACGGCCGCGGGGGCCTCGTGGTTCTCGGCGACCGCGCCCTCGGTATCGATTGACATCTGCGGCTCATCGTCAAAGCTCGGGACGCCTTGGGGCTCCGCAGACTCGGGCTCAGCAGGCGCCTCGGCAACGGGCTCAGCGCCGGCGTCGGCAGGAGCGTCGTCCTCGGGCGCATCCTCGGCCACGTCCTCGCCGTTCGCGGCGGCGACAGCCTCGTGTGGGTCCTTGCCCTCGGCTTCGGCACGCATGCCCAGCACCAGGTTGCGCAGGCCCGCGACCGTGCCCTCCACGTCGGGGGACGGCTGGTCGGCGTGCAGGTACGCCCAGTCCATCATAAAGGTCGCCGATGAAAGCGCGCCAATGGCCAACGCGTCATCGGGACACGAAAGCTCAACCTCAAAGACACGCTCGTCATGCTCGCTCACGCGCGTGCGACCGCACGAGATGCTGCCGGCAAGACCGGTCTCGTTCATGAGCTCGACCGTCACGTGCTCCAACAGGTGGCAAAGCTCGGTCTGGCCCATGCAGTCCTGGAACTCGCGACCCGAATCGCCCAGGCACAGATGCTTGGCAATCGCCGGCACCAGGTAGTACACGCGCGCCGTGGCCTCGATATCCTCCGAGGTCATGAGCGGCATGCCGGGGTTCACCAGCACGTGCGCGCAAATCTTGTCCTCGCTGACGGTGACCTTAAGGATGTTGAACAGGCCTGCCATAACTCTCCCCTACTCGTCCTTGCCCTACTCGTCGCCATCGTGCGGATCCGCAGAGCCCACACCCGACGCCGCCGGCTTCTCTGCCGAGGACTCGGAATCCTTCTTATCGGTTTCGGCCGGAGCGATCACGCGAATGAGCGAGATGCGCTGGCCACGCATCGACTGTACCTTGAACTTGTACCCCGCGACCTCAAACACCTCTCCGATGTCGGGCACCGAGTCGCAAAGTTCCAAAATCCAGCCGGCGATGGTCTCATAATCATCGCTTTCCTCGAGCGGCCAACCAAGCTCAATCGCGTCATCGCACGAAAAACGCCCATCGACGAGCCACTCACGGCGCGAAAGGCGCGTGAGGTACTTGTTGTCGGGGTCGAACTCGTCCTCGATCTCGCCGACGATCTCCTCGACGATATCTTCGATGGTGATGATGCCGGCCGTGCCGCCGTACTCGTCCACGACGACCACGATCTGGTCGTGCGAGGTCTGCATCTCGGACAGCAGCGGCAGGATGTCCTTGGTATCGGGCACAAAGGTGGCGTCGCGCAAAAAGTCGGCAATGGGCTGGTCGCCCTTGCCGTCGAGCGCGGGCTGAATCAGGTCCTTGATGTGCGCGATGCCCGCGACGTTGTCGGGGTCCTCGTGATAGACGGGGATGCGGCTGAAGCCGGTCTGGCGCATGGTGGACAGCACGTCGGCGACCGTCTCATCGTCCTCGCACATGGTGGTGTCCACGCGCGGCACCATGACCTCGCGAGCCACGGTGTCGCCCAGATCGAAGATCTCGTGGATCATGCGCTTTTCCTCGTCGAGCAGGTCGTCCTGCTCCGAGACCATGTACTTGATCTCTTCTTCCGAGACGTTCTGACGGTCGTCGGCGCTCTTGATGCGCAGGATGCGGGCCAGGCCGTCGGAGCAGGCACCGGTCAGCCACACGAGCGGGCGGGCGATCTTTTGGAACACGGAAAGCGGTCCCACGACCTGCTTGGATACGCCCTCGGCGTTTGCGAGGCCGATGCGCTTGGGCACAAGCTCGCCGATCACGATGGACACAAAGGCGACCGCGACGGTGATGATGACCGGCGCCAGGCCGCGCGCGATGGCGGAAAGCGGCGCGATGCCAAAGCTCATGAGCCATGTGGCGAGCGGGTCGGACAGGCTCGTCGAGGCGACGGCGGACGAGGCGAAGCCCACGAGCGTGATGGCGACCTGAATGGTGGCGAGCAGCTGGTCGGAATCGGCGGCAAGCTGGACGGCGCGCTCGGCGCGCTTATCGCCCTCCTCGGCATCGTGTTCCAACACGGCGCGCTTAGCCGTGGTGAGAGCCATCTCGGACATGGAGAAGTAGCCGTTGATAAGCGTCAGGACGAGCGTGGTAATAAGGGAGATGGTTATGTCCATCGGGAGTTTCTCGAACCTCCAAGATTCGGGACGTTGGGTAGTAAGCGTAGGTGACGGATAGGGCAATTGCGCCGGTCGCCCGTGCGAGCGGGGCCGTGGGCGCGGTCGCTAGATTACGAAGAGAATCACCGCCATGAACTGGAAGATGCTGCCGGCGAGCACCCACAAGTGGAAAACACTGTGCAGATAGCGCACGTTTTTGGCGATATAGAACGGCACGCCCACGGTATAGCACACGCCGCCGACAGCGAGCAGGGCAAGCGCCACGGGGTTGAGCAGCGACACGAGCTCGGGCAGCTTAAAGACGACGAGCCAGCCCATCAGCAGATAGACCAGGCCACTTACCCAATGCGGCTGGCGCTCGCGCAAAAAGCACTCGAGGGCAATCCCGACGATGGCGATGGCCCATACGGCAAAGAACAACGTAGGGCCGCCGTCGTTTGCGAGCGTGATGAGGCAAAACGGGGTATAGCTGCCGGCTATGAGCAGGTAGATACAGCTGTGGTCGATGATGCGAAACACGCGCTTGGCGCGAGCGGGCTGAATCGCGTGATAGAGCGTGGAAGCCAAGTATTCGAGGATGATACTGACGCCATAGACAATCGCTGCGGCCATGTGGGCCGGGCCGCCGCCGCGCAGGGCAGCGAATACGATCAGGAGCACCAGGCCCGCGATACCCAGCAGGCAGCCGACACCATGGGTGACGGAGTTCATGATCTCCTCGCCCACCGTGTAGTGTGGAACGGCCGCGGTCTTGGGTCGCGGCTTGGAACTGTCGCTCGAATCGGACATGCCGGTTACATCCTCCAATGTAAAGAGTTCTCAACACTATATCAAAGCGTCTGGGTACATGCGAAATTTGCACCATACGTGACCCTTTGTTTACCCATTCTTTGCCTGTTGACGCGTCAACGGCGAACATCCATAATGCGCTTGTTTTAAATGTTGATGTATTAACATCTTATAGGAGAATACCGCATGGCTCAAAACGCACATTCCCATCGAAAGCTCAAGATAGCCGGCATCGTTGCACTGGTGGTTGTCGTTGCGCTGCTGGGGTTTGCCGGCAACTTTTTGTTTGACTTTGCCCTGAACCCCCAAGCGCCGTACACCATGAAGATGATGCAGGACGGCAAGGACGGCAAGGAAAGTGAGCAGCCGGATGCCGAGGGAACCGAGGCGCGGGCATGGTTTAAAGAGAACCGCGAGAGCAGCAGCCTCACCGCAGATGACGGAACCGAACTTGCCGCTTGGTATTTTGCCGCCCCAGAGAGCACGCACAATTACGCTATCTGCCTACACGGATACACCGATGAGCCCATCGGTATGGCCCGATACGCCAAACGATTCCATGACCGCGGCATGAACGTACTCGCACCCGCCGCCCGCGCCCATGAGCGCTCCGGCGGCGACTATATCGGCATGGGCTGGCCCGAGCGTCTCGATGTTGTCGCGTGGATCGGGCGAATCGTTCAGTCCGACCCCGAGGCGCGCATCCTGGTCTTTGGCGAATCGATGGGCGCGGCGACGGCCATGAACGTCGCGGGGGAGTCTCTGCCCGCAAACGTGAAATGCATTATCGAGGACTGTGGCTATACGAGTGTTTGGGACGAGTTTTCTCTGCAGCTCAAGGATGTATTTGGGCTGCCCAGCTTTCCCTTGCTCGATGTGGCCAACCTGGTGTGCAACGTGCGCGCGGGCTACGACTTTCATAAGGCGAGCAGTGTGGAGCAACTCAAACACGCGACGGTTCCCATGTTGTTCATCCACGGCGACCAGGACACCTTTGTGCCGTACGACATGCTCGACCAAAACTACGACGTGTGCGCCAGCAAGGTCAAGCAAAAGCTCACCATCCATGGCGCTACCCACGCCAAGAGTGCGCAAGTTGACCCCGAGCTCTACTGGAATACGGTCGACGACTTCCTCGACGAGAATTTTTAGGCAAAAAGCAACGTCCGGGGCTTTATCTGACCCCCTATTTTCGGAAGTATGCGGCAAAATCTGGAACTGCCGACCAGACCGCAGTTTTATCAACAATTTATCAGGGGTTTTGTTGCCAAAAAACGTCGTGTGCTCGGCGGTCTCGAAATTTGCCGCATACTTACGGAAATCCGCCCGCGAGCGCTGTGCTCGCGGGCGGATTTTGCTTGAATTACGCCACGAATGCGCTTTTTTGTCCAATAGCTAGGCGCTATTTGACCTCGATGAGCTCGTACTTGCTCGTGCCCAGGCCGATCTTCTCGGCATGCGCGATGCACGCGCGCCAGTCGGTGTCGGGATGCGTGATGCAGAAGGGATCCTTGGCCTGCTCGCCCTCCAGATGCTCGTGATTGTGCTCCATCTTGGCCGCGCTGTCAGTGAGCTCGGTGTTGGGCAGCGGCTCGGACGCCAGGACGGCGTCGGCGCAGGCCTGGTCGATGGCGACCGGATCGAAGCTCGCGAACATGCCAATGTCGTTGACGATGGGCGTGTCATTCTCGGGATGGCAATCGCAGTTGGGGCTGATGTCCATGGCGAGCGAAATATGGAAGCTGGGGCGATCCTGGACAACGGCCTTCGTATACTCGGCGATCTTGTAGTTGAGTACGTCGGCCGCGGCGTCATAGTCGGGCTTGATGCAGTCCTGGTTGCACGCCGCAATGCAGCGTCCGCAGCCCACGCAGCGATCGTGGTCGATGGTAGCCACGTGAACCGTGCGGGTGCTGCCGTTGGCAAGCTCGCGCTCACGCGTACCGTCAAACGTGATGGCGCTGTGCGCGCAAATCTTCTCGCAGGCACGGCAACCTACGCAGTTGGTAGTATCGACGCTCGGCTTGCCGGCGGCATGCTGCTCCATCTTGCCGGCACGGCTGCCGCCTCCCATGCCCAGGTTCTTCATGGCGCCACCAAAGCCCGCCTGCTCATGGCCCTTAAAGTGCGTAAGGCTGATCACGATGTCGGCATCCATGAGTGCCTGGCCGATCTTTGCCTCGCGCACGTACTCACCGCCCTCGACCGGGACGAGTGCCTCGTCGGTGCCCTTGAGGCCGTCGGCGATGATGATCTGGCAGCCCGTGGCATACGGGGTAAAGCCGTTCTGATACGCGGTGTCGATGTGCTCGAGCGCGTTTTTGCGGCTACCCACATAGAGCGTGTTGCAATCGGTGAGGAAGGGCTTGCCACCCAGCTCCTTCACGACATCTGCGACGGCGCGGGCGTAGTTGGGGCGCAAAAAGCTCAGATTGCCCAGCTCGCCAAAGTGAATCTTAATGGCGACGAACTTGTTCTCGAAGTCAATCTGCTCAATACCGGCGCGACGGATGAGGCGCTTGAGTTTGTCGAGCTGGCTCTCGCGAGCATGCGTGCGCAGGCTGGTGAAGTACACCTTAGCGGGTGCTGCGGGTGCAGTTGCGGTCATAGATCTATCCCCTCGGTCTATATGGCATTACAGACATAGAGGATGGTACCCGTTAAAGCGGGGTCGAAGTCAAGCGCGACGCCCACTCATTGGGTAGTCATTGGGGACAGACTTAAATGACTGAAACCACTCATTGGGGACAGGCTTAAATTGAACTGCGTCCCGAATCTTGGCCTTCTTTATTAGAAGCGAACACTAGGACGCTT